>NZ_CAWPKW010000109.1:0-92734 GCF_963888615.1 Brasilonema octagenarum UFV-OR1
GAAACCCTCCCGCAGTGCTGGTTCACCAAGACGGCAAGTGGACTCACCAAGACGGCGGCTGGTCTCACGTGTTAAGCGTTAAGCGTTAAGCGTGTTTCTTAAGAGTACACAAAAGATATGCAAACGTTTCGCGCTTGCTTTTGGGCAAGTTCCGTGAAACAACGCAATTTGCTAGCGTCTTTAGGATTGCCTCCCTTTAGTGGCTGCGGACGGTTATTTAATCTGACATGCTATTAACAGTAGCAGCAACCATTCTGCACGGTAACGCATATATGCTAAGTCCTAGTACCGCGCGGCGCAAATACGCCTACCTTTTTTAAAGACTGCAAACTCGGATGTTTTCCCTACTTGTAATGGTAAGCTCACTTGCGCCAACCTGTACTAGTACAATTCGGCAGGTATGCTCTAGGGCAAAGCCCTTGGATGCAGGGTAGACTATAATGCTTATAAAATTAGCGGCGTTGCAGATTTCTAACTGCCTAGTTATTTCCGCGAATTGTTTCCATCATCAACGTCAAGGACTAGAAGCCTGTAAGTTAAATAATATCAAAAATAGAAAGATGCCAGCAGATAAAATACTCAGTCCAGAGACTGTAAAGTTGAGAATATCCGGCTGTTGAGGGAACTCTCTAAAAATTGAATCAACACATGAATCTAGCACTATCAAAATCCTCAGTTAGTGTTTAACAAACAACTATTTGGATGGGGGGAAAACTGTAAATTAGGAAGTTATCTCCCGCAATGTCATTAATAGGATGCCCGGATGATCTAGGGAAACTTTTCTTAAGTGTATGCTTTTAGCTTACATTTAAGACACTTCTTTCAGCATACATACTTTTAGCGAAAAAATCTACAGTCAACAAAAATAATGCTCTTATTCTTTGACTGAATGGTGATAATTTTTGGTTATTTTGTCCCTACCTTTCATAGCAATAGCTCTTTTGACTGAATTCAAGATGCTGTTTGTTTCGCTTTTGACTAATGTGGTTAAAAATGTTCTTGACTTGCTCAATACGAAGGTGTTGCTGTTGGCTAATTTGCTCAATATTACAACGATTTACTTGGGAATAAATCTTTTCCTCGTACCTTTGTGTGTACCTCCTTCGCCAATCGATAAACTGCAATCGCTCAGTGATGTATCGCTGACACACTCTACAATAAAATTGACGACGTGGTAACTTGAGGTAAACTTCTTTACTCTCTACTGGTACATCTCTAACTAAAATTGGTCTAGTTTGATGTAATTCTTCTGTGTAATTACGACAATGTGGGCAGTATGTACCTTTGGTTAAAACCCTTAATTGAAAAGATACTGAATCTTGAGAAAAATGACAAGATTCTACTGCTACACCAGGTAAATTTAGTAAATCTGTGAGACGTATGTTCATCGCAAAAAAGTCAGTTAATGTTACATTTTGCACCATGAATTATATGATTCATTGATTGTGTCATGACCTCGTCATTGCACAGCAAGAATCAAGTCAGGATTTTTTTTGGTAATGCATAAGTAGCAATGATTGTAAGTCGGCTTTTCTCTTTGTAAAAGATGCACAAAGCCATTCATACCCCTACTTTTGTGCTTCCCTGGCAAATTTTGGGTATGAATTTTTTTTGTTCTTCAGATGTTTGTCGCCATACTAAAACAAGTTTTACCACATAGTACGGCAAAAATTCTCTTCTATAAAAAATAATGATCAATGATCATTGGATGGTGAAACAGCTTCGCGACTTTAGGATGTTATTTTTTTATCACTCTGGCTGATAACGTCAAACATACCCATACAACCCTCTGCTGCGATCGCATCCTGATGTGGATGAAACATATACATACCTGGATAGCGAAAGGAAAATTCCAAGATGTGGCGTTCGGCTGTCCCCATTGTGATCACATCACTTTCATGAGACGGTTTTAAAGTCATTCCCGTAGGAAAGACCTTAAAAAAGTTGGCGTGTAGGTGAAACGTTACTGCTGGATCGAATTCAATGATGTTAAGCACGTACAGTCGAATCAACTGATTTTGGTAAATCCGAATAGGATTATCCTTATAGTAGTTAGGCAGACCATTAAAGGCGTAATATTCATTACGGTTATCATCGTTCACATCATACCCAGCCATAATCAGGACTATCTCATCTGCTGGGGGACGTGGACTCGGCGGATCGACGATAAACATTCCGTATAACCCCTTGGCAACATGACGAGTGACTGGTTCGATGTGACAGTGGTACAAATGAACGCCATAAGGTTCTGCATCAAATTCATAGATAAATGCTGTACCGTGGCGAACTGGACGAACGCCATCCATCTCTGAGGGGTGAACGCCATGAAAATGTAGAGAGTGGGAATGTCCTGCCTGGTTGAAGAACAACACCCGCACGCGATCGCCCTGTTTTGCCCTAAGCGTTGGTCCTGGTATGCGACCATTTAAATCCCAAATGTTGAAAGAAACAGCACTATTGAGCTGAATCGGGGAAGTACCAGCAGTTAATCGAAATTCTCGAACGACACGTCCATTTTCTCGCTTCAGCGTACCATAATCAAATTCTCGTACCATCTTCGAGGGGGTAGCTAAATCAGAAGTTGTCTGTGTCTCCATAGGCGGCACTTTTACCCGTGATAGAGATCGGGAATTCAGTATTTGCCATAAAGCCGCACCAGCCACACCAGTACCTGCTAAGCCCAGCATCAACAGATTACGACGACTCAATAGTTTTTCTTGCTCTAAAACAGAATTGTTAGGCATGATTTTGTAAACGGCTAGCGGCAAAATGCGAGAAAATTGCTAATCTTTTTCAATTATTTTCTCAGAAAATGGTAAAACAATCAATACTTCATTATTAATCTTTCTCAAGTATGAAAAATAATATTCTCAATAGAAATGAGGTTATTTCTCAAAAAAATTGCATACGGTAGTCACAGGAATTTAATTGTATATAAAGATATTAAGTAATTATGGGGTGTATAATACATATTTCCTAATAGCTGAAAACAAGGCGGTAGCCAAGACCTTTTTGCTATCCAACACTTCCCCAAACTCGACTAAAAAAGCGGGAACCTTTGCTGACAAAAATATTTCTTGAGTCAAGACGTTCAGCGATTTATACTAAAAGCTTTAGCATCTGCAGGTACTGAGCATGTTGAAAACTATTCCCAAGTCAAAAGGCAGAGTAAGGTTAGTCAGTCTCATCTTGATGGCAGTGGTAAGTTTTTATTTGATTGTGTGCTTACCTAAACCAGCCTACGCGATGCACATTATGGAAGGTTTTTTACCACCAGGCTGGGCAATTTTTTGGTGGGTTGTGGCATTACCGTTTTTTATTTTGGGATTGCGATCGCTGACTCGCATCACCAAAGCCACTCCTGAACTCAAACTACTTTTAGCATTGGCAGGAGCGTTTACTTTTGTGCTGTCAGCATTGAAAATGCCTTCAGTAACAGGAAGTTGTTCCCATCCAACAGGCACAGGATTAGGAGCAGTGCTATTTGGACCTTTAGCCATGTCGGTACTTGGTAGTTTGGTATTGCTATTTCAAGCACTATTGTTAGCACATGGCGGGTTGACAACACTGGGAGCTAATGCTTTTTCAATGGCAATTGTCGGACCATTTGTTGCCTTCTGGCTCTACCGCTTGGTTATGCAAAGTGGTAAACAAAGATTAGCGATATTTATAGCATCTGCTGTTGCAGATTTGACAACTTATATTGTCACTTCTGTGCAACTGGCTCTTGCTTTCCCCGCAGCTACGGGTGGTTTCATGGCATCATTTATAAAATTTGCAGGAATTTTTGCCGTCACACAAGTACCCTTGGCAATTAGTGAAGGATTGTTAACAGTCTTGGTTTGGAATTGGCTTTCTAACTATGGACATCAAGAACTAGAAATGTTAAACCTCATGAAACCAAAGACCGAATAGAAAGTAGAGAGTGGTTAGTCATCATTTTTTAAAAATAACGATTAACAAATAATAAATAACAAGTGACTCATGACAAAGCAAAATAAAAAATGGAATAACTGGCTATTGGTGTTAGCAGTGGTGGTATTAGCAGCAGCACCAGTAGTCTTTATTAAAGGTGCAGAATTTAGTGGTTCTGATGACCAAGCCGAATCGGCTATTAAAGAGATACAGCCCGAATATAAACCTTGGTTTAAATCATTAATTGAGTTGCCCAGTGGGGAAGTTGAAAGCCTCATGTTTAGCGTGCAAGCAGCAATAGGTGCTGGTGTGATTGGCTATGTAATTGGGTTATACAAGGGGCGTTCTGAACAAAGCAAAAAACCAAATGAGAATTCAGATTGATACCTTAGCTTACACAAATCGCTTACGTTGGTTACCACCAGAACAAAAATTGGTATTTGCCACTGTCCTGCTACTTATCACTGCCTTTGCTCATCCTTTCATTCAAGTCTTGATTGCTGTTTGGATAAGTTTTTGGACAGTGATGTATGCAGGAATTCCTGCTAAAACTTATCTGAAATTAGTTTATGTTGCTACTCTCTTCTGGTTAACTAGTTTACCAGCTTTAGTTATCAATGGAGTAGACCTTTCTCACATACATTTAGTGCCAAAGGATTCACTCGGTGGCTTGACTTTTGGCTCTTATTATATATATATCAGTCACCAAGGTATTGAGCAGGGATTGACTATTTTAACGCGAGCTATTGCTTCTTTATCCTGCCTATACTTTGTGATGCTAACTATCCCCTTTTCCGAACTTTTGCAAACACTACGTCGTATAGGAGTTCCAGTACTGATAACTGAGCTTTTATTGCTGATGTATCGCTTTATTTTTGTCCTTCTCAATACCACTGCTGAGTTATTGACTGCTCAACAATCTCGTGGTGGCTATCGTACTTTTCGCATTGGAATGAAAAGTTTAGCACTGTTAATTGGACAATTACTTAAGCGAACTATAGAAAATTATCGTCAAGTCTCCTTAAGTTTAGCAGCACGGGGTTTTAATGGAGAACTGCGGGTTTGGCATCCCCATCGCTATCAAAAATCCAAGCGCTATGCTATAGAAGCAATTGTTGGGTGCGTAGTCTTAATAGCATTGGAATTTTTGCAGCATGCAGGAATGGTTACTCGAATTTGAGCAGGTACATTATACTTACCCAGGTGCACAACAGTCGGCTCTGAATGGTCTGAGTGTACGAATTCCTGCTCGTAAAAGATGTGCATTAATTGGTCAAAACGGATGTGGTAAAAGCACATTATTTTTGTTAGCTAATGGTCTATACAAGCCTGACAAAGGAACTATCTCATGGCAAGGTAAACGATTGCAATATAATCGTGACTACCTGACGACTTTACGCCAAAAAGTCGGGTTAATTTTTCAAGATCCAGAACAACAACTGGTAGCCTCTACTGTTGAAGAAGATATTTCTTATGGGTTGTGTAATTTGCAGTTACCAGAAGCAGAAATTCAACAGCGAGTCGAGCAAGCTTTAGTAGAATTTGGATTAACTGAACTTGCTCAAAGACCAGTACATCATCTCAGTTTAGGACAAAAAAAGCGAGTTTCAATAGCAGATGTGATGGTGCTACGACCAGAACTCTTATTGCTAGATGAACCCACCGCTTATCTGGATAGATTACACACGCGTAACTTGATGGCAACCTTGAGAAAAATTCACGCATCTGGAACAACAATCTTGATGGCAACCCATGATCTTGATTTAGTTTATCGCTGGGCTGATTGGATATTAGTTATGGATAAAGGAAGACTCATTTTGGAAGGTAAACCGCAAGATGTGTTTACTCAACGCGAAATTTTAGAAGAGTTACAGTTAGGAGTGCCATTGATATATGAAATGTTATTTGCAGATGGAGTTGCCGAAGAAGGACCTGTTTTGGAACGATTGCGACAACGGATCTTGAATTTATTTCGTTATTTTTAATCTTGTTTTTAAGAATTATTAAGCCTTTTGCAAAAGTCAAGAGTCATGAAAATGAAAAATAGAAATTTTGCCAGAAGTCTATTCTTTTTTTCTTTTAAACTTCCAAATAAAACTCTTAAAAAATTACGAATCTAAAAATAAGTCAAGTAAAAATATAAATGTTATTGTCTATAATCCGTAAGTAACACTCTCAAATCCCCCAAGAGGGCATTGCAAAGAAGGGGTAAAATTTGGTTTTGTTATTAATACTATGCCGTAGTTATAGAAATTACTTTGTGTTATTTATGACACAAAATGTAGGGGCACATTATGCATATTCCTGATGGGTTTGTATCTCTCCCAGTAGCCGCAGCTACTGGGTTAGTAAGTGTGGTGGGGCTAGGAATAGGTATGGGGCGATCCCAAGACGCTTTTGGTATCCGTCGCGCACCTGTTCTTGGTTTAACCACCGCATTTATTTTTGCTGCACAAATGATTAATTTTCCTGTCGCAGGTGGCACAAGTGGTCACTTATTGGGAGGCACCTTGGCGGCTATTATTTTGGGTAGCCCTTGGGCAGGTATGTTGTGCATTGCTACCGTTTTAATTATTCAAGCTGTTCTATTTGCTGATGGTGGGATCACAGCCTTGGGAGCAAATATCTTTAACATGGGTGTGATTGGAGTTTGGGTTGGCTGGAGTTTAACCCAAACTTTACAGCGGTTGTTTGGAGGATATAAAGGGCGTTTACCTTTAGCTGCTGGTATTGCAGCTGGCATTAGTGTCGTGGTTGCTGCGATCGCTTGTGCTATAGAGTTAGCCCTTTCTGGAACTGCACCAGTCAATATAGTTTTACCAGCGATGACTGGGGTACATATCCTCATTGGCATTGGTGAAGGATTGATTACTGGAGGTGTGTTAACTTACTTGATGACAGCACGACCAGACCTTTTGCCTGGAAACCAGCAGGAATTTAAAGGGTGGGTGGTACCTGTTGTTAGCATTCTTCTGATTGCAGGTGTGCTTTCACTGCTAGCCTCAGCATACCCAGATGGTTTAGAAAAAGTTGCTGAAAATTTGGGTTTCATTAAGTTAGGCGAAAATGTACGAGTGTCAGTCCCCACGCCATTTGCTGACTACACTGTTAATGGTAATGAAGGTATAGGAACGAGTATTGCTGGAATTCTCGGGTCTATTGTTTGTTTTGGAGTCGCCTTTGGTATTGCAAAATTGGTTAGACCAAATAATGCTTAGAATTTCTTTACCGTTACGCTTGCAGCTATCGTTAGTCATTGTTGTGGGGTGTGCTTTCCTTAAGCCTAATGCTTGGTACTGGCTAGGTGCGTATGGGGCGATCGCACTGTTATGGGCTTGTCTACTACGTGTACCCATTCGTAAACTCACAGGCTTACTCGGTGCAGAACTGATTTTTCTCTCGTTACTAGCGTTACCCTTAGGATGGGAGCGAGCTAGTTTTTTGCTGGTTCGTTCCCTAATTTGTCTCATAACGATGAACAGCTTTTTGTTAACTTTGCCACCTCACAGTTTTGGCATCGCCCTCAAAAGCTTACCCCTACCGAGAGTTTTAAAAGAAAACTTATTGTTAGCTGGGCAATACATAGAAATTTTGGTTGGAGAAGTGACGCGAATGCAGCGTAGTGCTCAATTACGCGGTTTGAACGGTCCTGCTGGGTGGTTGCGCTACGCCAGTGCAGCTATGATCGGAACATTGTATCTCCGCAGTTTGGAACGAGCAGAAAGAGTCTACGCAGCAATGGAAGTTCGTGGTTACAACGGACAGCTACCAACAGATGGGACATTAAGACCAAAAGAGCGTTTTGCAGTGGCGATGATGTGTGCCATTGCTCTTTGTTTGACTGTGGCTTCCTATACCAATTTTGGATTTTAGTCCTCAGTAGGATGAACAACGCCCTACGCATCAAATAATCTTAGCCTGGAAATTCAAATCATTCATCATCCACAAAATAGAATGTTACAAACAGGGGTCGTTGTTCAGAATCTAGTGTATGCCTATTCAAATCAAGAACCAGTTTTACGAGACATTTCTTTTACCTTGAATCCAGGCGAACGCGTTGCACTCATGGGATCGACAGGTTCTGGTAAAAGTACCTTACTAGAGAACCTCATCGGTTTAAAACAACCCCTTTCAGGAAAAATTTGGATCAATGATATTCTACTAGAACCGAAAACCTTACCACAAATACGCCGTAACATCGGGTTTAGCTTCCAAGATGCCAACGATCAACTGTTTATGCCAACCATCTTAGAAGATGTGACTTTTGGGCCACGTAATTACGGTGTACCACCAGCAATAGCAATTGACAAAGCAAGACACCTGTTAGCTGATTTTGGACTAGAAGCTTACATCAACCGTTCTGCCCACGAACTTTCCGGTGGACAAAGACGTCTGGCTGCCTTAGCAGCGATTTTAGCGTTAGAGCCAACAATTTTGATTTTGGACGAACCTACAAATGGTCTCGATCCAGCATGGCGGCGTCACTTAGCTCAAGTTTTGTTAAGGTTACCCGTGCAGGTGATATTAATCGCCTCTCACGACTTACACTGGCTCAGTAAAGTGACTCAACGCGCCTTAGTGCTTTCTGGTGGTCAGATTGCAATAGATAGGGATATTCAGCCGTTATTGCAAGATGCTGATACGCTGGATAAGCTTGGTTTACCCGTGGGTTGGTAATCGAATCAGTGAACAATGAACAGTGAACAGTGAACAGTAAACAGTGAACAATGAACACTAACAACTGATAACTGATAACTGATAACTGGTCGAAATACCAATAAAAACGACTGAATCATTGGTTACTATTGTTTCGGTTTTATTGGTGGTAAGGTGTTAATGTCTGTTTTGCGTAGATATACCGTTATTATTCCTATTACCTTGAGTATGGCAATGTTCGTGACTGCGTGCAGTGACAGCAAAGCCTCCCAATGTGAGCGACTGGTTAACCTCATTAACAAAGGAAGTGACCTGATTGATAAAAATAAAGGTCAGCAGGTGACAACTAGCTTGCAACTATCCAAGGATTTGGAAGCTGTGACCAAAGAAATTAAGGAGCTAAATTTAAAAGACCCCAAGCTTCAACAATTTCAGAGCAGTTTTGTTAAGGTGTTTGAGACTTTTAGTCAATCAATTGCTACAGCAGGTAAGGCTCTTGGTTCAGCTAAGACAGCTCAAGCCTCATCAGAGGGTAGGATCAAAATTCAAAAGGCAAGAGGAGAAATCGATACAGCACTAACAGCAGCCACAAATGCTGCGAAACAGTCTGATACTCTGGCATCTGAGCTTAACAAGTACTGTAGTAGCGAATCAAAATGAGGTAAGTGGGTTTCCAGTAGCGCGTAAGCGCTACTGTTTGCTTTAGGATGAAATTATCTGTCAAGACTTGTTTATATCTCAATATGATTCAATTTCTCAATCTCTAGATAATGAGTCACACGGAAATCTGCCCCATATTTAGTCCATCGTTAAAAAATCATTTTGAATTTTAAACTTTTCTAGATCTTAAGTCCGACTTCTGCTAGTATCTTGGTTACATTTTTCATAAATTTACTTACAAATGGATAGCGAAAAGAGTCGTTCTTATTGGCGTGCGAACACTGCTTTAATTCGCAACCTTTTAATAGTTTGGGCGCTGGTGTCTCTCGTTTTTAGTATTTTGCTGGTACAACCATTAAATGCTGTGCGTTTTTTTGGCGTACCCTTTGGCTTTTGGATGGCACAGCAGGGTTCAATTCTGATTTTTGTGGTGTTGATTTTCATCTACGCCTTTCAAATGGACAAGTTAGACCGCAAGCATAATATTAGAAGGTGAGGATAAAGTTGTGTCAGTTGAAATTTGGACTATTTTAATAGTTGGACTTTCCTTCCTGGTATACCTCTACATTGGTTGGCAATCACGAGTTAAAGATAGTAAAGGCTTTTTTGTAGCGGATCAGGGAATTCCTTCCATTGCCAATGGTGCAGCCACTGCTGCCGATTGGATGTCTGCAGCCTCGTTCATTTCAATGGCGGGGCTGATTAGTTTTATGGGCTATGATGGCTCCATTTATTTGATGGGTTGGACTGGAGGCTACGTTCTGCTGGCACTGTTGCTGGCTCCTTACCTCCGCAAGTTTGGTAAGTATACAGTACCCGATTTCGTGGGAGACAGATACTATTCCAACGTTGCCCGTCTGGTAGCAGTTGTGGCAGCCATTTTTGTCTCCTTGACTTATGTTGCTGGACAAATGCGGGGGGTTGGTATTGTTTTCAGCCGCTTCCTACAGGTAGACATCAACACAGGTGTCATCATCGGCATGGTTATTGTGGGCTTTTTTGCTGTGCTGGGCGGCATGAAAGGCATCACTTGGACACAGGTAGCACAGTACGTCATCTTGATTATTGCTTACCTCATTCCAGCGATCGCGCTTGCTGTATTGCTTACAGGCAACCCGATTCCCCAGTTTGCATTTACCTTTAGTGACATTGCCGACAAGCTCAATCAAATCCAAGTTGATCTTGGGTTTGCACAGTACACTCAGCCATTTGTCAACAAGCCCATGCTGGATGTGCTGTTCGTTACCATCGCTTTGATGGTGGGAACCGCTGGACTGCCTCATGTTATTGTACGTTTTTATACAGTTCCTGACGTTCGCTCAGCTCGGTTTTCTGCTGGTTGGGCACTGTTATTCATCGCCATTCTGTATACTACGGCTCCAGCCCTCTCGATGTTTGCCCGTTATAACCTTATTAATTCCCTGCACAATCATACTGTTGAGGAAGTGCGGCAGTTAGACTGGGCAAACAAGTGGGAACGCACCAAACTGCTAGCTTTTGAAGATAAAAACGGTGACGGACGTCTACAATTAACTCCAAAAAAAGACACGAACGAGATTACGATTGACCGAGACATCATTGTGCTTGCAACTCCAGAGATTGCTAAACTGGCTCCTTGGGTGATCGCTTTGGTAGCGGCTGGTGGATTGGCAGCAGCTTTGTCTACAGCATCAGGGCTGTTACTGGTGATTTCTAGTTCCATAGCCCACGATGTGTACTACCGCATCGTTGATCCGGGAGCATCAGAACAAAAACGCCTGTTTGTCGGACGTTTGATGGTCGGTTTGTCCCTCGTTGGTGCTGGATATTTTGGGGTGAATCCACCAGGTTTCGTGGGTGAAGTCGTGGCTTTTGCCTTTGGATTAGCTGCTTCTAGCTTCTTTCCGGCTATCATCCTGGGTATCTTCGACAAACGCACCAACAAAGAAGGGGCGATCGCTGGTATGGTGACAGGTTTAATCTTTACTACCGCATACATTGTAGGCGTTAAGTTTGGGGGTATGCCACCTTGGTTCTTTGGGGTTTCTCCTGAAGGAATTGGCACTGTGGGTATGCTGCTAAACTTAGTTGTTACCCTCGTGGTGTCTCGTCTAACACCACCTCCTCCAGCAGAAATTCAGGCACTGGTGGAGGACTTACGTAGTCCAGATATTGAGGAAACACAATCAATTAGGGCTATGCATTAGTATAAACTCAAACTTCATCTTCAACCCATCCCCACACACGGGGATGGGTGCTTTTGTTATAATAGCTCTTTCTCTAGACAGTTGACAATGATTTCTGGAACTGAGCCAGAGCAAGATGAAATCTATAACTATAGCCAGCACAAGGGCACCATTCCAGATGAGAAACTTGTTCATGGTAAAGTGGCTCTGATTTACGCATTGGCTATACTAGTGAATTAGCCCGCTTGATTGACCGTTAAGTCTGTAGCCATTTTTACTACGAAAGGCAGTTTTGACAATCAATCAGCTAGCTTATAACCATACGGAGAGATCAGAATCATTTACACGTCTTCAAGGAAGTAGCTATGAAAGGGGAACTCACTGAATTGATAGCCAAAGTCATACAAGTTCTGCAAATCAATGCGCGTTGGATGACTTGGAACCTATTTTTAGCTTTTATACCTTTGGCTTTGAGTGTTTGGTTGTTTCGCAATGGGCGCGGGCGATCTTGGGTTTGGTGGTTGGGATTTATAGTTTTCTATAGTTTTCTACCAAATGCACCTTACCTGCTGACTGATCTCATTCATCTTATAGATGATATCCGTAGAATTCAGTCTGTATGGGTCATAACCCTGATACTCATCCCGTTGTATGTATTGGTTATTTTAGCTGGATTTGAAGCTTACGTTATATCTTTAATTAATTTAGGTTATTATTTACATCGCATTGGTAAGAGCAAATGGATCTTGTGGGTTGAGTTAATTACCCATGCTTTGTGTGCTGTGGGTGTTTATTGGGGACGTTTCTTACGTTTTAACAGCTGGGATTTTGTCACTCAACCGGATGAGGTACTCACTAAAGGTGTAGAGGACATTCTTGGTAAACAGCCCCTAGTGATTATTGCTATTACCTTTGGCATACTTGTCGGTCTACATTGGATTATGAAACGAGTGACTTTGGTTTTTTTTTCGCAAAGGGGAAAAAACTTAACTAACAACTCAAAAGATCTCAACTCAAACACGCCTAATGTTGGATAACTTTCAAGAAAAACGCTTAACGCTTAACGCTTAACAGGAAAGAAGGTGTTTGTTTCATTCGTAGCAGGTGGTTATCGCCTAAGAGTGCGCCAGCTTTTTACGAAACACGCTCGCGAAAAGCGTGTAGTTGAGGGTGAGGAAAAAATTCAAAAAGCATAACGCACTCTACTTTTCTTCTCCAGTTCCTGGTGCAGAAGTACCAAAGCGATATCCTTTAGCATAGACTGTATGAATTAATTGTGTTTCACCAGCTTGTTCAATCTTACGCCGTAGTAAGCGAATTAATGCAGCAATAACATTGCTACTAGGTAGTTGCTCATCTTTCCAGAGATATTGGAGAATCTGGGCGTGAGTGAGCAGCTGTCCCGTATTTTCCATAAAATATTGCAGGAGCTGACTTTCTTTTTCGGATAAGTCGATGATTCTGCCTTGACGATAGGCGACTTGGTTTTCGGTATCGAGTTCTAAGTCAGCGACTACAAGCTTTTGGGTTGTTGTACCGTGGCTTTGTGAACCGGAACGACGCAATAAAGCCCGAACTCGTGCTAGCAACTCGCGCAACTCAAAAGGTTTAACCAAATAGTCGTCCGCACCTGCATCCAAACCTTCAACTCGATCATCAAGAGTATCTTTAGCAGTGAGAAACAACACGGGCGTAGTTTCGCCTTGGCGTCGTAATTCTTGACAAATCTCCAAACCTGTTTTTCCTGGTAGCATCCAATCTAGAATCAGTAAGTTATAACTACCGCTTTGTGCAAGTTGGCTACCACTTGTCCCATCATAAGCCGCATCAACGCTATACCCCTCACGAGTTAACATGCGACTCAAAGGATCAGTTAATTCAACTTCATCATCAACAAGTAAAATTCGCATGGCAAGCTATTGTACTTAGCTATCAGATATTATTATTTTGCTGATTGCTGATGATGAAGTGCTACTTATGCTGACTATTGCATTGCCGAAAGGGGAACTTCTTAAAAATAGCATCCGGATTCTGCAAGATGTGGGATTGGATTTTAGTGCTTTTTTGGATTCAAGTAACCGCCAACTTCAGATTTCTGACTCTAGTGGCAAAGCCAAAGGGTTGCTAGTGCGAGCGCAGGATGTGCCAGTATATGTAGAATATGGTCAGGCACAACTTGGTATCGTTGGATATGACGTGTTGCGCGAGAAAAAGCCACAAGTAGCCCACTTAGTTGACTTGGAGTTTGGTCATTGTCGAATGTCGGTGGCGGTGAAGCAAGAGAGTGCTTACCGTTCCGTGTTGGAGTTACCACCTCATGGTCGAGTTGCTTCAAAATATGTCAATAGTGCGCGAGAGTATTTCCACGGTTTGGATTTACCTGTGGAAATTGTACCGCTGTATGGTTCTGTGGAACTAGGTCCAATTACAGGGATGTCAGAAGCAATTGTGGATTTGGTTTCCACAGGACGAACCTTACGCGAAAATGGTTTGGTTGAAATTGAAACTTTGTATCAAAGTACGGCAAGATTGATTGCTCATCCTTTGAGTTATCGTTTGAATGCAGATGATTTGCTTGGATTGATTGAGAAACTGCGAGCGATCGCCCTTGGCGTGCCCTGTGCCTGACTCACGCAGTGAGTCCCCTGAACAGAGTTCAGGGCTGCAATCGAAGATTGCAGAGGCACATACGGGCGATCGCTCTGGCTACAGTTTAACCTAGATCTCTTTACCAGGGATTCATGCAGTTTTGTGATTAAATCTATGTGCTTTATATATCACATCTATCAAAAGTAGTATATTTTACAATAAAGTTGAACACACATTCATCGAAATAAGCTACTTTTTTAAGTAGACCTCTCCAAAAATGGCTATAAAACCTTTACCGCGCTTGCACTAAAAATCATTTTTGGAGAGGTCTAGTGATAGAAAGCTCAAAGCATTAAATTTCAAAAAATTTAATCAAGATTTATGCTTGTCATGATTGATAACGAAACAGCAAGACTTGAAGCCCTGCGCCAATATCAAATTCTTGACACTGAACCTGAAGAAGCATACGACAATATTGCTCAGTTAGCTGGCTTGATTTGTGATGCTCCTATAGTCCTGATCAATTTTATTGATGAAAACCGCCAGTGGTTTAAAGCAAAAATAGGTTTGGATGTGCCAGAAATGCCTCGTAGCGTCGGATTATCTTACCTTTGCCAAGAGCTACGAGATGTGGTAGTCGTTTCTGATACTTGGGTTGATGAAAAGTTAGCAAACAATTCAGTAGTCAGATCTTATCCTTATGTACGGTTTTATGCGGGTATCCCCTTAATGACTCCAAAGGGAGATATGGTGGGCACTCTTTGCGTGATTGACCAAGTACCACGGAAACTGAGCCAAAAACAAGTAGAAGCACTTAGGGGACTAGCTCGCCAAGTGATTAGTGAATTGGAGCTAAGGCGTAACTTGGCTGAGGTATCCCATTTTGCTGAAGAACTTAAACGCACGAAGGAAAAACTGGCACACAGCGAAAATCTTCTCCGTACAATCATTGAGTCAGAACCAGAGTGTGTCAAATTGTTAGCCAAAGATGGCACACTACTGGAAATGAATCCAGCTGGATTGGCGATGATTGAAGCTGATTCCCTCAATCAAGTACAGGGAAGCTGCGTTTATCCCCTGATTGCCCCGGAGTATTGTCAAGCCTTCATAACACTTGCACAGGAGGTTTTTCAAGGCGAATCAGGAATACTGGAGTTTGAAATTATTGGTCTTAAAGGCACTCGTCGCTGGCTGGAAACCCACGCCGTTCCCCTGCGTAATTCTGAGAAAGACATCATTGCTTTGTTAGCAGTGACACGGGATATCACTGAACGTAAGCGAACTGAGGCTTCCTTACGCGATCGCGAACAACATCTAAAGCTAGCATTGCAGACTGCTAAACTCGGTTCTTGGGAGCTAGATTTGAAAACAGGCGACTTATCTTGCTCCAACCAATGCAAGGCAAATTTTGGTTTGCCGCCTGAAATTGAGCTTTCTTATGATACGCTACAGCAACGCGTTCATCCCGAAGACCGCGCCTATAGGCAGGAAGCTGTAAGACTTGCTTTAGAGGAACGCCAAGATTATGAGGCAGAGTATCGCTGTATCTGGTCTGATGATACCATTCACTGGATATTGGCACGAGGTACTGGAATTTATGATACTGAGGGTAATCCCACTCGCATGATTGGTGTCACACTTGACATCACTGCTCGTAAACAAGCTGAAGAGGAATTCAAGCGTCAAACCAAGCGTTCTCAACTATTTGCCGAAATTACCCTCAAAATTCGTCAATCTTTAGAAATTGAGGCAATTCTACAAACCACGGTGATTGAAGTTCAAAAACTGCTACAAGCAGACAGAGTTATTATCTTCAGATTCTGGGGAGATGGTTCAGGAACCGTGGTGCAAGAGTCAGTGTTACCTGGTTTTCCGGTTGTACTAGGACAAAATATTCTTGATCCATGCTTTGCCCGAGATTATCAAGAAGCGTATCGTCGGGGGACAATCAGTGCGATAGCCAACATTGAAACAGCAAACATCCAACCTTGCCATAAAGAATTTCTTTCCCAATTTGCTGTCAAAGCGAACCTCGTTGTCCCAATTCTTCAAAGAGAAAACCTCTGGGGTTTACTCATTGCTCATCACTGTGAGTGCCCCCGACAATGGAATAATGTAGAAATTGAATTGTTGCAACAGCTCGCAGACCAAATAGGCATTGCCCTATCTCAAGCACAACTTTTACAACAAGAAACCCGTCAACGTCAGGAACTAGCTCGTTCCAATGCCGAATTAGAACAATTTGCCTACGTTGCTTCTCATGATTTGCAAGAGCCATTGCGAATGGTGGGGAGTTACTTGCAACTTTTAGAGCGACGATACAAGGATAATCTTGATGCTAGGGCTAATGAGTTCATTGGTTACGCTGTAGACGGTGCACATCGAATGCAGACACTTATCAATGACTTGTTGAGCTATTCCCGTGTTAGCACACGTGCTCAATCTTTTGGGCTTGTGGATTGTCATTGTATTGTCAATTGCGTTCTAGCAAATCTCAAAGTTGCTCTTGAAGAAAGTAACGCTGTCGTCACCTACGATACTTTACCCAAAGTGATGGTGGATGCTACCCAACTGTCGCAGTTGTTTCAAAACCTCATTAGCAATGCCATCAAATTCCGTAGTCAACAGCCACCTCAAATTCATATTGGGGTTGAACGTATAGAGGAAAGATGGCAATTTGCTGTGTGTGATAATGGAATAGGTATAGAATTTCAATACTTAGAGCGTATTTTTGTGATTTTTCAGCGTTTACACACTAGAAATAAGTATCCTGGTACTGGCATTGGACTTGCAATATGTAAGAAAATTGTAGAACGCCACGGTGGAAATATCTGGGTGAAGTCACAACCGCAACATGGTACAACTTTCTTCTTTACAATTCCTGATACAGCAGAAAACAAATTGTGAGCTTTGAATCAATCATGCCTATTGAGATTTTGCTAGTGGAAGACAACCCTGGCGATGTGCGATTAACCCAGATAGCTCTCGAAGACAGCAAAATTTCCGTGAACTTGAATGTCGTGGTGGATGGCGTAGAAGCCATAGCATTCTTACGCAAACAGGAAAACTATACTCAGGTACCCACTCCTAATATCATCCTGCTTGATTTAAACCTGCCTAGAAAAGATGGAAGGGAGGTGCTAGAAGAAATTAAAGCAGATCATACCCTTAAACGTATTCCCGTAGTTGTTTTGACAACATCTAGAGCTGAGGAAGATGTCTTAAAGGCTTACAACCTCTGTGCTAACTGCTATGTTACGAAACCTGTTGATTTTGATCAGTTTGTCAAAATAGTACATTCAATAGAAAATTTTTGGTTCACTGTTGTCAAGCTACCACCGGAGTGAAGAAACGAATCAATAAAATAATGAAAATTTTATTAGTAGAAGACAATCCTGGTGATGTCGTTCTTTTAGAAGAGTTTTTACAAGATGTTACTTCTGTAAAGTTCTACTTGAAGCAGGCGGAGCAACTGGACGAAGCGCTGCGCTTTTTGGAGCAAGAAAGCTTTGATGTCATTTTGCTAGACCTTTTACTTCCCGATAGTCAAGGATTAGAAACATTTATTAAAATCCATCATCAAGCTCCAGCCATTCCCATTATTGTGCTGACAGGTTTTAATGATGAAACCTTGGCAATTAAAGCTATGCAACAGGGAGCGCAAGATTATTTAGTTAAGGGACAAGTTAATGGTGACTTACTAGTGCGCTCAATGCGCTATGCTATTGAGCGTCAGCGAACAGAGGAAGCATTGCGACAAAGTGAGGAGCGATTTCGGGTTGCCCTAAAAAATTCGCCAATTATTGTTTTTAACCAGGATAAAGAGTTACGCTACACCTGGGTTTACAATGCCAATCTTGGCTCTACACCTGAGGAAATGATAGGCAAACAAGATTGCGATTTGATTTGTGCAGAAGATGCTGAACGTTTCACAAGTATTAAACGTGGTGTACTTACCACAGGTATAGGAACTAGAGAGGAAGTTTCTATCGAAACCGCTCAAGGAAAACGATATTACGACTTAACTGTAGAACCATTACGCAATGAGTCGCAAGAAATCGTAGGTATCACCGGCGCTAGCATCGATATTAGTGAACGTAAACTTGCTCTTGAACAAATTCGCCAACAAGCGGCTTTGCTTAATGTCACGACTGATGCAATTTTTGTGCGAGATTTAAATAACTGCATTATATTCTGGAGTCAAGGTGCAGAAAATCTTTACGGATGGCAAGCTCAAGAGGTGATTGGTAAAAATGCTAATCAACTTTTGTACAAGGAACAGTCATCAGAAATGGACGCTGCTCTTTCGATTGTTATGAGCAAAGGAAAGTGGCAAGGCGAGATTACTAAAGTAACTAAAAATGGCAAAGAAGTTCTTGTAGCCAGCCGCCGGACGTTAGTATGTGATGAAAACAGAAACCCCAAGTCTATTCTGACTGTTGACACAGATATTACCGAGAAAAAACTTTTGGAAGCGCAATTGTTCCGCGCTCAACGTTTGGAAAGTCTTGGCACTTTGGCTAGTGGTATTGCTCATGACTTGAACAATATTCTCACGCCAATTTTAGCAGTGGCTCAATTATTACCGCTAAAATTCCCTCACGTCTACAAGCAAGATAAGCACCTGCTAGAAATACTAGAAAATAGTGCCAAACGAGGAGCTGAACTCGTCAAGCAGGTTTTGTCATTCGCGCGAGGTGTGGAAGGAAAGCGCATGACTTTACAACCCAAACACCTGATCAGCGAAGTCACAAAAATTCTTAGAGAAACATTTCCAAAATCCATCGAAGTCTACACAGAAATAGCAAAAGATTTGTGGATGGTTTCTGGAGATGGGACACAACTTCATCAGGTGTTAATGAACCTTTGTGTCAATGCTCGTGATGCTATGACGGGCAATGGGACTTTAACTATCTCTGCTGAGAATTTTTTTATTGATGAATACTATTCTCAAATGCATCTGGAGGCAAAAACTGGACCTTACATAGTCATAACTGTTTCAGATACTGGAGTTGGTATTCCTCGTGAAGTCATCGATAGAATTTTCGAGCCATTTTTCACAACCAAAGAACAAGGTAAAGGAACAGGACTAGGTCTTTCCACTGTTATGGGTATTATCAAAAGTCATGGTGGTTTTGTCAACGTGTGCAGTGAGGTGGGATCTGGTACACACTTTAAGGTTTACTTACCAGCAGTGCAGGGAACCGAAACACAACAGGTACAAGAATTAGAAATTCTTGCAGGACATGGAGAAGTTATTCTGATTGTAGATGATGAACCGTCAATTCAAGAAATTACCAAAGCTTCATTAGAAGCATACAACTATCAAATTCTGACTGCGAGCGATGGTATTGAGGCGATCGCCGTATATGCTCAACATAAGAACGAAATTAGTGCTGTGTTGATTGATATGATGCTACCTGCGCTAGATGGTTTAACCGTCATGCGTACTTTGGAAAAAATCAATCCACAAGTTAAAATTCTTGCTACTAGTGGACTGATGTTCACCACTAAACTGCCTACAGTGGGCAATAATGTCAAATCATTTCTACCGAAGCCTTACACAGTTAAGGAATTATTGCACGCTTTACAGCAGGTTCTTCAGTAGAAATACAGACAGCAGTTCCAAACTTGCATTCTGCTAAACCTAAATAACGCACACCTTCTGGGTTAACTTCAAAACGACAAGGCAAAATCTCTAAACCAAGCTCGATACCAAGCCTGAATAATTTACCATATACAGGATCAGTACTATCGCCAGGGGCAAATTCAGTGCAATCGCTTCGATTTATAAAGTAAAGCATAACGGCACGATTTTGAGGTAAGAGTGCTGTCAGTTCTCGCAAATGCTTTTGTCCTCGCGTTGTTTCTGTGTCTGGAAATAGTGCTAATTTCCCATGCGCCCAAGTTGTATTTTTGACTTCGAGATATATAGGACAAGGATTTTTTGTTAAAAGTAAATTATCACTTTTTAAAAACAAATCGCTAGATGGGACGTTGATGTTTGTATGTGGAGATAACAAGAAATCTACCCGACTTGATTTATTTTCTCCATAGGAAACTTCAGGACGAATTTGGCTATAGTTTCCCAATTGTGGAAAAAGGTATGTTTCTAAAGCTAATTTGATAATCCTATTGGGAAGATTTGTATTTATACCTACCCATGTAGGTTCGTTGTCGTGTACCTGGATCATTTCCCAGGTATAGGGAAGTTTGCGGTTAGGATTATCAGTGTAAGACAGCTGCACTGCGCTACCAGGAGTACAAACTCCTGTCATTGGTCCTGTATTCGGGCAGTGGGCTGTTACAATTTCTCCAGAAGCAAGTTCAACATCAGCAAAAAATCGCTTGTAGCGTCTGAGCAAGACACCAGGATATAAAGGTGGGTAGCGGTAAAGGTAGTCGTTAGTCATTTGGTGATTTTTATTAACAATTTGAAATGAGTCAACGGAAGATTTAAGTATGAGTGTAAAGATTAAAGTATTTCACTTTTCAACCTGTATCCTGACTTCATTGTTCAAATAAACGCCATGAATGACGAATTTTACAATAAAGGATTGGAAAGAGCCAAGCAAAAAGACTATGCTGAAGCCATTGAGGAATTTACCCGTGCTTTGCAGCTAGCGCCTTACTTTGCCGAAGCTTACTATCAACGGGGTTTAGCATACTATGATTTAGGAGAAATGTTGAATGCTGTTTCTGACTTCACAGAAGCGCTGAAACTTAACCCTCAAAGTGTAGAGGCTCATTACTGTCGCGCCTTAGCACGAGTGGCGCTGAAAAATCAGCCAGGGGCGCTTGCGGATGTAGAGCAAGCTATTCGTCTGAATGTAAATTATGCGGCTGCTTATAATTTACGGGGAATCGTGCACCGTAAACAAGGGTATATTCAAGATGCGATCGCCAGCTTTAAAAAAGCAGCAGAATTATATTTGCAACAAAACGACACAGAGAATTGTCGCCAGTGTCTAGAAAAAATTAAACAGCTTCAACCAAAGCAAAAACCTGCTTTTGTACAACCAAGTCCGATCATTGCGCCACTCAAATCCGAAAAAGAATATTTCACGCAGTTGCTAGAAAAAGCAGAAAAAGGCGACACGCGCGAAGCAATGGAGGATTTAAACTGGGCTTTGCGGGTTGATTCACAGGATGCACAAGCCTACTGTTGTCGAGGGGTGGTGCGTTGCAAGTTGGGTAACTATCGGGAGGCGATCTCTGATTTCAACCAAGCGCTGCGACTGAATTTTGAGGATGCGATCGTCTATCGCAACCGAGGAAAAGCGCGTTCTTCTTTGGGAGATCATCAAGGGGCGATCGCTGATTTCAATCAAGCACTCCAAATGCAACCCCAAGATGCAATGCTGTATGTTGCCAGAGGCAATGCCTATCGAGTCATGGGGTATTATCTTGGTGCAATCAACGACTATAGCCAAGCATTGCAAATAAATCCCGATGATGCAACAGCTTACTACAATCGTGGCATTGCCTACACTTGCTTAGAAGAAATGGAACGTGCTGTTGAAGATTATCAGCGTGCAGCAAGTCTGTTTTGTGAAAAAGAAGATTGGGAAAATTACCAACAAGTTTTAGATAGTCTCAATAAAATTCACTCTCCCAGTTCTAACTCCAAAGAAGCAAAGTCTAACTTGCTACGACAACGTCTGTTGAGATTGGTTGGGGGATATTGGGAAATGGCGCAAAGATTGATTGATCAAGCGAAGTATGACTATCCTGGAATGTCTGAGGAGTGGTACTTGCAGAAAGTCATTGGTGATTGGGAACGCGATCGCGGATAAGTAGAGAGAGTGTTATGACTTGAAACTCTTATTTAACGGCTCAAGTTGATTGTAATCGACTTGAGCCACGAGCCACCATAAGATATCAAGAAGTAAGTAGCGCTTATTTGTGCTGTTTTTTTCTACCATTCAGCAATTTTGACCAGGTTACCTTTATTAGGATTATATTGTAAAGTCGCATTCAGAGAGAGCGGCTGACTAATACTTGAAAGAAACTTGATTACATCTGAAATCATCAAAGTTGCTATCAAAGTATTGAGATATGAAATTGACGATGATACAACTGTTGAAGAATTATCATCCAGCCCCTTTTCCAGTTCTTTATTGTGCTGAAGAAACTTTTCCATATGGCTCTTGTGAGTCAATAATGGACCTACGATGCCATGATAAACTCCCACACCTGAGAACATACATGGTACATTTTCCTGTATGCAATACTGTACTATCCATGACCCAATAGTAATTGGTGGTGTGTCAGCACAACACAAAATAAAATCTGGCTTTTCTAAGTCTTTTAAACCTGTGTATAAATCTTCGATTGAATTGATCCTGATTTTACGAGTATGGATTTTTGTATCAGAGTTTCTCGCTAAAATATAATTGCGTAGTGCTTCAACCTTCGGTGTACCAAGATCAGTCTGACTAAAACAAAACTGACGGTTAAAGTTTGTTATATTCACAGTATCATCATCGAGCAATATAAAGTTTTTAATGCCAGCAGCTACCAGATGTTGAACTGCAATATTTCCACCTCCACCACAACCAATGATACACACAGACTGTTTTGAAAGCTTTTGTTGTGCAGCATTGGGATCGTCAACGAAATCTGAAAAAAATTCGACTTGCTTCTCGAAGGGTGTTTCTTTAAATTCGTTTGTGTATAAAGGTCTTACGACACCCTTAGAATCCAAAAGTGAGATAACTTTTTCAAGTCTATCCCCTGGTAGTAAACATGCTAATGTATTAAGTTGTGTTCCTACAACCATTTGCTTTAATGCTTGCACTACCTCTTGAGGAATGTTAGATAGTACAAAAGACTGTTGACCATTTGTTAGTAATGTTTTCTGTTTTGATGGAAAAAATAAATATATACTAGGCTTCAAGGCTATTCCATCTTGGTATTTCTTCAATATGTTCATACTTACCCATATATGGAAAGACAAAAAATGCAACTTTATCCAGAAAATTATTTGATAGTAATTGCCGAGGAATAAATTTTACAGAGAATAGCCAAAGCCAATAGAAAAATGACTTTGGCTATTCTCTAGTAGTTTGGCTAATGGCAGTTATGGTGACAATTCATTCGGAAGTAAGAAGTGGGAGTAAGGATATCGATTATCTGACTCCCAACTCAAGCAAAAAGTGCGCTTACATAGTCCTCACAAGTATTCTTTGTGTCGTCTGAAACATCAATTTAATAATGCCAAGTTTATAGACTTCAGCCAGTAGATATTAGAAAAGGGAATACTAAAATCTCCATCTTCCGATTACTATTCTGAATTATTGAATTGATGTTTTAGAGCCGAGCAAGTATTCGTACTTAACTGAATACAGTTTTTTTGACACAATTTTTTAGAACATTGGACAGACTACAAGCAAGTAAGTTCAGTAATGAAATTTGCAGTTAGCTTAGATTCAGCTTGTATCTATGTTGTCAAGCGTTACCTGTTAAGCAACGTCTCAGGTTCTTAGTATCGCACAGGATATGTTACTTTATTGTCAATACCATCATTATCACCGCCCTGGTTACCCAATAAGTTAATTGGTGCAGCAACTCCTACAGTATTACCATTTAGTAGACTGATATTATCTAGTAATCCACCTTGAATTTTACCAGTTTCGTCAGCACCTAATTCGGTGATGAAACTTTCAGGATTCTCAAAAAACAAATCAGCGTTAGCAGATTCTAGATTTCCAAAAGTAATGTGAGCCATTTTAATTTACCTCTAAGTAAGAATTATTTGTGTTTTTCAACAAAACAGAAATGTTTTATTGCTGATTACCAGCTTAAGTAATAAACTCATATGATTCAAGTATTTTTAACTAGGCTTTTGGACAGAATAGTTACATTTTCGCTTTGATTGAAATTAGCACTAATTTAATTAGCTATGGGCTAACTAGTCAAAAAACGCCGAATTAGAGGAGTTGGAGTCATAACAAGTTATACGTGTATATAAAATTAAGATGTAAATCAACTGCAAAGTATAGATAGAACTGACATAACTGATGCAGTTATTGCTGAACTGATATTTTGTACCTACCTATTTAAACCACATTGCACAAATTCGTAGCCCTATATCTGTCATTCTGTTTTTGAAAAATCGGGATGACCCCAAAAAATAGACACAATTGTTTTAGTTATGTGCTACTCAGATAAGTATTTGGTTCAAAAATATATAAAACTCCTATTTAATTTTTGTGAAACCTAGGTATACCCCCAACAGTATTTTTTCTGTTAAGCGTTAAGCGTTAAGCACCCCCACGAGTTAGTATGGCTCCGCCACGCAAGCTAACATAAATCAAACCGAATTCCTATATAAGAAATATAACTGCATCCTTTTTGTCTTTTTAGTAGTCATTCCAACCTTGAAAAACCAGAGTAAATAGTAGAGTATAGTAAACAGGAGAAGGCAAGATAAAGTTAAACCTATAACAGAGAACATCCTGCATCTTAATAAAAAAGATGCAGGAACTTTATTAAATCAAAATTTGCCAGTCGCCAGAACTAGGAATCACTTTGTTGTATGATTAAAAATCTGGAATGATTTCCATCTGATAGATTTGTTGTTTAACCCACTCTGAAAAATAATCTGCAATGATTTGGTTACGTAACTTCTCATCTAATTCTGGTTGAACTATTTCTTCCACAAGAATTAAATTTATTCCTGAAGACGTCACAATTGGTTTGAGAAGCTGAGGTGGCTTAGCAGCAAAGACAGCAGCAGAAATTTCTGGCTTTAAATCTTTACGATGTACTATTCCCCGATATCCGCATTTTCGGCGTAACTCTGTGTCTTGGATATATGTGTGAGCAACATCATAAAAACTCATTTCACCTTCTTTTATGGTGTAATAAAGCTCTATTGCTAAATCTTCGTCATCTAAGACTAGTTCGTATATGACTGCACCAACATAGTCTAGTTGATTTTCAAAGAAATAGGGTTCAATTTTATCTGCAAAGAGATGTTTTGCCAACTCTCCATAAATGAAGTTGTTATATGCGATTTTTTCAAAATCATCTATAGAAAGGTGATGCTTTTGTAGCCATAGCCATGTCTGTTCAGCACTTTTAAGGTGATTAATGAATCGCAATGTATCTGCAGTTTTCTGGAGTGCTTGATCTTCTACCTCAATGCCAATCTCCTCAGTAGCAGCTACAACAATTTTACGGGTGATAATTTCTTGGAGAATCTCAGGAGTTTTACAAGATAGCTTGACTTGTTGAAGAATATCTTCACTAGTAATAGTAACAGTCTTTAACATAATATTTATTCCAGTTAAGTAAACAAACTTAAACCTAGTACTCTCTACAATTTAAAATTTCCTTGCTGTAACTGCTGGAATGGATCGAGCAGAAAATCAATAATTCGACGTTGTCGTACAATCACCTCAGCTGTCGCTGTATCGCCTGGACGCAAGGAAATACATTTATCTCCCTTAGGAATACAATTGTGTTTAAGGGCAATTTCTAAGTTATAAGCTGCTACCTTCCCATTAGCTGTTTCTACCTCTGTTGTTGTAGGAGAAATTTCCACCAACTCTCCTTCTACAACTCCATAATCCTGGAATGGATAAGCATCAAACTTTAGCTTTACTGGCATTTTTTTCTGCAATGAACCACTCTCGGCTGTTGCTATCTGTGCCCGAATAACTAAAGGCGCACCTTCTGGAGCAATTTCTGCAACCATTGTTCCTGACTGCACAACAGCCCCAGCCCTTTGTATTGGTAACTGAAACACTCTACCTGCGACAGGTGATTTTAAGACTCTTTG
The DNA here is from genome assembly GCF_963888615.1 of Brasilonema octagenarum UFV-OR1. NCBI lineage: Bacteria > Bacillati > Cyanobacteriota > Cyanophyceae > Nostocales > Scytonemataceae > Brasilonema > Brasilonema octagenarum. The sequence goes on from NZ_CAWPKW010000109.1 coordinate 25,774, forward strand.
CCCTAACTGTAGCTGTAAAGTTTGAATTTGACTTTTACTTTGAGCAATATCTGACTTCAAAGTAGTTATTTCTGTTTCTAGATTATTGACTTGTTCTTGACTTTTTAAGATAGCTAGCTTACCAGAATGAGTCAAAGTCAGATAACTTCTTTGCTGTTCCTTCAGGCGTAAGTCAGCCTGCTCAATCTCAGATTTTGCTTTGCGAATAGTCTGCTGATAATTACTTTGTTGTTCTGTCAAGCGTAGTTTTGCTTGCTCAATGTCTGATTGACTTTGTGCAAGCAACTTTTGCTTTTCATTTGTCATGTCTTGTTTTTGTACAACATTAACTTCTGCAATAATCCCTTCTTTACTTAACTGTTTATAGCGTTCCAATTCCTGCTGAGTGCTGGTTAAACTACTCTCTACAAACTTACTAGCTGTTTGACTAGACTCAACAGTTTGTCTTGCCTGGTTGACTTGTGTCAGTTTTTCTTGTTTTTGTAATTCATAAGAGTTTTGCAAAGCACTCAAATTCTGCTGCGCCTGCTCAACTTGAGCTTGTTTTTCTAACTCTTGTGCTTGATTTTGTTGTTGCTGAGTTGTCAAAGCGACAACTAACTGCTTTTTCAAAACATTCAACTGCGACAGGCGATTTAACTGACCTTGCAATTTATCTTTTCCTTGATGCAACTCTGTTTTAACTAATTCAGAATCCAATATCAACACAGGTTCCCCAGCTTTGACTAATTCACCTTCTTTAACCGGAATTTTGGCAACAGTTCCAGTAACAAGAGTATCTAAGTTAACTGTCTTACCCTTCGGCTCAAGTCTTCCTCTAGCAGTGCCTGTTTCATCAACTTTAAACAACATCGTCCAAGGCAAAACGATCGCCGAAAAACTCAACAGAAAATATAGTAATCCTCTCGTCCAAACATGAGGTAAGCTATCAAGTAAATCCTGAGTGACCTCAGACCAATCATCCTTTGGTTTATCAGTTACCTTATCAGTTGGCTGAACTGATGTTTGAGAATTGAGAATTTCTTGATAGTTTTTACTCTCCTGGATGTTGTGAGTGTGAACTTTTCCATTTAACGTATTTGTCATGATTTCTCCTTACAAAGTTTTGGATTTTGGCAGCTGAAAATGGGGAGATGAGGAAGAGTAATATAGTCAATTTACTCCCCTGCTCCCTGCTCTCTGCTCCCTGCTCCCTGCTCTCTGCTCCCTGCTCCCTGCAACCCAAGCGCTCTTCCTTGTCCCCTCACGCCGCCATGTTCAGCTGCTGTTGTTGATTGAGGTAGAAATAATGTCCCCGCTTTGCCATTAATGCTTCGTGAGTTCCACTTTCAATCAACACACCTTTGTCTAAAACCAAAATCAAATCTGCATTTCGTATTGTTGAGAGGCGGTGAGCAATGACTAAAGCGGTTCGCCCTTTAAGGATTGTATTCAAGTTCCTTTGAATAATTCGTTCTGATTCTGTATCTAGATGGGAAGTCGCCTCGTCGAAAATTAATAAGCGGGGATTACCTAATAATGCTCTGGCGATCGCAATCCGCTGGCGCTGTCCACCAGACAACAAACCTCCACCTTCACCAATTTGGGTTTCATAGCCCATTGGCAACTTTTTAATAAACTCATCAGCACCTGCCAAATTTGCTGCTTCTATAACCTCTTCTAAAGTTGCTCCCGAATGTCCTAAACTGATATTTTCTCGAATCGTGCTGCCAAACAAAAAAGTGTCTTGATCAACAACTCCCACACAGGAACGTAAGGAACGTAGGGAAATACTCGTAATATCTAGTCCATCAATCAAGATGCGACCATCTGTTAGAGGATATAACCCTAAAACCAACTTGGAAATCGTCGTCTTTCCCGAACCACTACGTCCCACCAGCGCCACCATTTGCCCTGGTTGTATTTCAAAGTTGAGGTTTTCTAGAATATTCGTTTCACTTTCTTTGTGATAGCGAAAAGTAACATTATCAAAGCGAATTTGTCCATGAAGTTCTGATAGTGATTGCCGCAGTTCATGCTGCAAATCTTCTTCAGGTTCTGCATCCAACACATCATTAATGCGTTCGGTTGCAATTACCACTTCCTGTAATTGATTCCATAACACTGTTAATCGTTGGAAGGGTGAAATAATATTTCCCAATAACATATTAAATGCGACCAATTGCCCAATGGTTAATTGGTTTTGAATCACCAAGGATGCTCCAAACCATAGCAAGACGGTAGTTGCGACAGCTTGAATTGTATTGCTAAATAGTTGTAATAAATTGCTGATAACTTGCCCGGAGAAGTTAGTTTTTACCTCCTTATGTAATAACTCCTCCCAATGCCAACGCACTGTTTGTTCGACTGCGGTGGATTTCACCGTCCGCACGCCAGTCATGATTTCAATCAGGTAACTACTTTCATTGGTCACAGCATGAAAGATTTCTCTGGAAATCTTTTGTAAAAAAGGTGTCGCAATCAACGCCAGCAAGAAAAAAGGCGGTATGATCACCAACGCCAGCAATGCCATTTTCCAGCTATACCAAAACATCAATCCTACATAGATAAAAACTGTCAGGAAGTCCAGTAGGATAGACAAAGCGTCACCGGAAAGGAAGCGTTGGATTTTGCGGTTTTCTTGTACACGAGAGATGATATCCCCAACATAACGGGATTCAAAAAAACTCATCGGAAGTCGCAAAGTGTGGCGAATAAACCCCACAATTAATGCCACATCTAGCTTATTTGCCGTATGGAACAGCAGATATTGTCGCAAACCCACAATCGCGACACGAAACAGGCTAAAAATCAGCAACCCTAACCCCACCGCCGTTAAGGTGACTTGCGATCGCTGCACCACCACTCGATCCAAAATTAATTGGGTAAATAAGGGAGTAACAAGTCCAAATATCTGGATAAATATAGAAGCGACAAGCACTTCTAGCATGACAACAGAGTGGGGCTTGATCAACTCAAAGAATTGCCAAAAAGCAGTTGTCGTTTCTTTGGCATCCTTTAATAAGACTGTGGGTTGCAGCAGCAGCGCGTAGCCAGTCCATTTTGCTTTAAATTCCGCATGGCTGAGGGTACGTTGACCAATGGCGGGATCTGCTACTACGACTTTTCTTGGACCAATTTCATAGAGAACGATGTAGTGCTTGCCTTCCCAGTGGACAATGGCAGGTAGTTTTTGCTTCCCCAACTGGTCAAGACTCGCTTTTACAGGTCGAGTACCAAATCCAAGACTTTCCGCAGCCGCCGATAACCCGCGCAACGACGCGCCACTGCGGTCAACATTAGCAATATCCCGGACGCGGTTGATACTGAAGCGTTTCCCCCAATAACGAGATACCATCACCAAACAAGCTGCACCGCAGTCAGATGCACTTTGTTGGGCAAAAAACGGATAGCGCCGAATCATCCGTTGCCAAAAATGCCCAACTCGTTGCGTAGGATTGGGGAAGTAAGCTTTGCTTATCCTTTTCCCTTGCTTTGGTTGTACTGCTGATGTTGAGGAAACATTTATCTTAGGATATGGTTTGTCTACATTTGTTGTTTGAGAATCATTTCTCCCCAAAAGTCGGGAGTTGCGCGTTTGCACTTGGGTGTGTAAGTGTTCCCGAATTTGTGGGTGTTTAGCCATAAGTGGTAGCAGCACCTCTTTTGGGATAAAGCACACTTGTAAATTCAAAGCAGCCCTAGCTTTGTAAGGCTGAAAATCAGACTCAGGAAATAAAGTAAATTCGCCAAACGACGCACCCACCTCCAAGGAGACGATCAATTCTTCTGCGTCGTTTAGCAACCTTACCTTCCCAGCAACAACAATATAGATGCCAGGTTCAACGTGGTTTCCTTGCCAGAATTTTCCGACTTTTGGATTAAGAATTTTAGCCGCCTGAAGACAACGTTGAAACTCTTGTTCAGAAAGAGGATATCCTAGAGCATTGTTCAACTGTTGTAGAGAAAGCAAGTGCGCTTGTGTTGGATTGTGCGCCATAGATATCTGAATCAGTCCCTAATTTTGTGAGATTAAGAGGCAATAATTCAGTGCTATCCGGCGGATTAGCCGAATTGAGGTCACGAATTAAAATTTTTGAACTCTTGGCAAAGTCACTCTTATCCGTGTCTTTGTCAGCATTTTTCGGTTGTGGTTTAGTAGATAACCCCATTTGTTTGAGTAGGCGAAGAATATGGCGATCGCTTATCTCAACTCCAAATTCTTTTGCCAAATGTTTTCTCAGCCAGTTTGCTGTCCAACGTTGAAAAGAATAGCCGTAATCACGAGGACTATCGTTGACTAGTTGCTGCAAACGCTGCAAATATTCGTCATTCACAGCCATTGGACGACCAATTGGACAATCCTGCCATTGGTGCGCCATACCTGTACGCGCTATATGCGTCCAATGCCTTGCTGTTGCTGGAGAACACCCTAAAGTTCGACAAATTTCCGTTTGGGATTTCCCCTCATCTACCAGCAACATAATCTGGATACGCTGGCGGTATAACTCAGGTAAATCTTGCTGTAGACTTTTTTGCAAAAGTTTGCATTGAAACATTGTCAAAAACTTACCATGAGTCACTGTTGGGTGATTGGTATCAAATTTACCTTGATAGTGTGACATATCTGTAAAATATAGCTGTTTATTGTCAAATGGTTTACGTTATAGACACACGTGATTTTGCTAACATTTGTACAAAAAGTCATATAAGTGCTCATCAGCAGCCAATGCTAGTAATACTTATTTAAGAAACTTTTTTCAAATTAAAACTCAGTGATAACACTTAAAAGTTATGTTGTTGTTATTCTCTTTAATATCTGTTTATAAAAGATTTAACATTGATATTTTCTATGCAAAAAGTTTAAGAATGTGGCTCAAATATATGTAAACTCTTTACAAGATAAGTACTAAAAACGATATTCGCGAACCACTTTCCCTTTTCCACATCCCGTGAAAAGTCAGACCTGTCTCAGATTCACACGTCCGTATATATCAGCTACCGGCTTTAATTGCTGTAATTTTGACTACTTTTAGTATTTCTTCAAAAGCTACAAATAAACGGCAGCCTTTATTCGACCTTTGGTAGAGTTTTGTTAAGAAAATTTACAAGCCCTTAACAAAAGGAAATAGTTTTTATGGTAGTTGTACATGAAAATAATGAACTACATAACGTTGTAATCATTGGTGGAGGCTTTGGTGGACTGTATACAGCAAAGACTCTTGCCAAAGCGAATGTCAATGTTACTCTTATTGATAAACGTAACTTTCATTTATTTCAGCCGCTTTTATATCAAGTTGCGACAGGTACGCTATCACCTTCTGATATCTCTTCACCATTACGAGCTGTATTCAGGAAAAGCAAGAATACAAAAGTGTTGTTGGGAGAAGTAAATGATATTGACCCAGAAGCCAAAGAAGTTATTCTGCGTGATAGAATAATACCCTACGATACATTAATTGTTGCTACAGGTGCTAACCATTCCTATTATGGTCACGATAACTGGAGACCACTGGCTCCTGGCTTGAAAATTGTTGAAGACGCCATAGAAATACGTCGCCGGATATTTTCGGCATTTGAAGCCGCAGAAAAAGAAAGTGATCCCGAACTACGCCGTGCTTGGTTGACTTTTGTGATTGTCGGAGCGGGTCCCACTGGTGTAGAGTTAGCAGGTGCGATCTCAGAATTGGCATACAAAACTCTCAACGACGATTTCCGCAACATCGACACCTCAGAAACGAAGATTTTATTATTGCAAGGTGGCGATCGCATCCTCCCTCATATGGTACCAAAGTTATCAAAAGTCGCAAAAGTATCTTTGGAAAAGTTGGGTGTGGATACCCAAACTAATACCAGAGTGACAAATATTGAAAATGATATCGTTACTTTCAAGCAAGGTGATCAAGTTCAAGAAATTGCCTCAAAAACTATATTATGGGCAGCAGGTGTGAAAGGTTCCGCTTTGGGGCAAGTTTTAGCAAACCGCACAGGTGTAGAGTGCGATCGCTCCGGACGTGTCATTGTAGAACCAGACTTGACGATAAAGGGTTATAAAAACATCTTTGTCATCGGAGATTTAGGCAACTTCTCTCATCAAGATGGAAAACCCTTACCTGGTGTTGCACCCGTAGCCAAACAAGAAGGAGAGTATGTAGCTAAACTCATTAAAAAACGCCTTCAAGGTAAAACGCTACCACAATTTCGTTACAATGACGTAGGTAGTTTGGCGATGATTGGCAAAAATTTAGCTGTTGTAGATTTAAGCTTCATCAAACTCCAAGGTTTCCTTGCTTGGATATTTTGGTTAGTCGTTCATATCTACTTCTTAATCGAGTTCGACACTAAATTACTAGTAGTATTTCAGTGGGCATGGAATTATCTGACTCGTAGTCGTCGCTCTAGATTGATTACAGGCAGAGAAGCTTTTGAAGATGCGAAAACTGTTACCAACGATGTTCCTTCGACCACTAGAAAAATGCAAGACACTTACAAGGTAGGAGTTTGAAAAGTACGTTCGATTTATTTGTGCCGACTTACTTATAGCAATCCTATTTGATTTGTGTGAAAGTGGCTGCGCGTAGCGCATAAATTGAGAGACACAGATCCCCGACAACTTTTAAGAAGTCGGGGATCTTGTTGTTTACAAATGATTTCGGACTGCTATATTTTATTAATGATTTACGGCGGGTTTGTCAGCCTGACTTTTCACGTCATGTGGAAAAACCAACGCAAAACCTAACCCCCCAGCCCCCTTCCCACCTCTCCCTAACCCTCTCCTAAAAGGAGAGGGAAGCGGAAAAACTTTTTTTGCGGGAAGGGGGAGAATTCAAAGCCTCTCTCCGCGCTGACGCGCCGCTTCGCTAATGCAGGAGAGAGGAATGGAAGCGAGGTTTTCCAGATCCCGTGAAAAGTAAGGTTTGTCGGTTGGATTCACAGTGACGGATTAAACTAGGCCTTAACTCGCATCAGAAGAGATTTTACTTAAGGGAGTAGTACTTAGTGGCTCGTGGTCAGAAAAAAACCGAACAGAAAAACGGCAATGGGGCGACTTTAGGCTTTGAGCAAGCCCTTTGGGCATCTGCGGATAAGCAGCGGGGTCACATGGACGCAGCAGAGTATAAGCACGTCGTCTTGGGGTTGATTTTTCTTAAGTATATTTCCGATGCTTTCGGTGAAGTTTACGACATCCTGGCAAAGCAACCTTACGCTGATCCGGAAGATCGCGACGAGTACACAGCAGAAAATGTTTTCTGGGTTCCCAAAGAAGCACGATGGTCATTTTTACAAGCTAACGCCAAACAACCCACCATTGGGAAACTGCTAGATGAGGCAATGGATGCAATTGAGAAGGAGAACCCATCGCTCAAAGGCGTGTTACCTAAGGATTACAATAAGCCAGCTTTAGATAAACAACTGCTGGGAGAAATCATTGACCTGATTGCCAAAATTGGGTTAGGAGATGAAGCCAGCCGTTCTAAGGATGTTTTGGGGCGAGTTTACGAGTATTTTCTGGGACAGTTCGCCACTGCGGAAGGAAAGAGAGGCGGACAATTTTATACACCGCGTTGTGTGGTGCAGCTGTTAGTGGAAATGATTGAACCCTACAAAGGGCGAATTTATGACCCCTGTTGCGGTTCTGGGGGAATGTTTGTGCAGTCGGAGAAGTTTGTCGAAGCGCATGGGGGAAAGATTGGCGATATTTCTATCTATGGGCAAGAGTCAAACCCGACAACTTGGAAGCTGTGCAAGATGAATTTGGCAATTCGCGGCATTGATGGGAATATTGGCGATCGCAATGCTGATACTTTCCACAACGACTTGCACAAAGACCTCAAAGCTGATTTTATCCTAGCTAATCCCCCATTTAATATGAGCGATTGGGGCGGGGAGAGGTTGCGAGAAGATACCCGTTGGAAATATGGCACACCACCCGTAGGTAATGCTAACTACGGTTGGGTACAGCAGATGATTCACCATTTGTCAAGTAACGGCATTGCTGGTTTTGTGTTGGCGAATGGTTCGATGAGTTCTAACTCTTCGGGAGAGGGTGATATCCGCAAAACCATTATTGATGCGGATTTGGTCGATTGTATGGTGGCATTGCCAGGGCAGTTATTTTACAACACCCAGATTCCGGCTTGTCTGTGGTTTTTTGCGCGGAATAAGAAAAATGGCAAGTTTCGTAACCGGACTGGGGAGACATTATTTATCGATGCACGGAAGATGGGAGTTTTACTTGACCGAGTACATCGGGAATTGACAGATGAGGAAATAAAGCGGATTGCTCAAACTTACCATGCTTGGCGGGGTGAAAAGGAAGCGGGTAACTATAAGGATATCCCTGGTTTTTGTAAGAATGCCAAGTTAGAAGAAATTGTCTCACATGGTTATGTTCTCACGCCTGGGCGATATGTGGGAGCAGAGGAAGTTGAGGATGATGATGAGGCGTTTGAGGAGAAGATGTTGGATTTGACGAAGAAGTTAGAGCAGCAGTTTATTGAGAGTGCCAAGCTAGAGGCAATAATTAAAGAGAATTTACGCGGGTTGGGGTATGGCGGATAAGTTATCACCAATGGATGGCTATGATGACTTTTTACGGGAGTTAAAAGAACGCATACGCAGCGCCCAAGTAAAAGCAGCTTTGTCTGTAAACCGTGAGTTAGTGTTACTTTATTGGCAAATCGGGCGCGAAATTATCGTCAGACAGCAGCAGCAGGGATGGGGTGCAAAAGTTATCGAACGTCTCGCCAGAGATTTAAAAGCAGCTTTCCCAGATATGAAGGGATTCTCGCGTACAAACCTGCTTTATATGAGAGCCTTTGCAGAAGCTTACCCCGATCAACAAATTGTCCAACAACTTGTTGGACAAATACCTTGGGGGCATAATGTCCGTATTTTGGATGCTGTCAAAGATTCTTCAGCAAAGCTATGGTATGTACAAAAAACTATAGAAAATGGCTGGAGTAGAAATATATTAATGCATCAGACTAGTTTTGATTTGTGCAGCAGTCTGCTGCACAAATTATTGATGATAAATCTGCCACAGGTTGTGGCAGAAATTTCTTATTTGAATGATAGCTATGTTCTCACGCCGGGGCGATATGTGGGGGCAGAGGAAGTTGAAGATGATGAGGTGTTTGAGGAGAAGATATTGCATTTGACGAAGAAGTTAGGGCAGCAGTTTGAGGAGTCGGCAAGGTTGGAAACTGCTATTAGAGAAAATTTGCGGAGACTGGGGTATGGCAAGTGAGTTTTTGTGGACAACAATACGGGATGTATGCTCTGTTGGAGATGGTGCCCATTCCAAAGTTACTCGTCAAACTTTTGGTATTCCGTATTTAACATCTAAAAATATAGGCTCCGGTAATCTCAAACTAGATGATGTTGATTTTATAAGTGAAGAAGACTTTGAAAAACTATTTTCTAAAAAGTCGAAAGCAACACGTAGACTTCAAACTGGGGATGTCTTAATAGGTATTATTGGAACTTTTGGAAACGCATATAGATATAAAGATACAGACTATTTTGGTGTATCAAGTTCAGTAGCCATTTTACGACCAGATCAATCAGTCCTACATCCAGATTTTTTGTACTACGTAGTAACTAGTAATTTGTTTAAACAAGCACACTCTGCTTACAAAAGTGGTTCTGTTCAAGGATACACAAATATCCCAACTATAAAATGCTTGCCTATTCCTCTTCCTCCCCTGCCTGAACAAAAAGCGATCGCCCAAATCCTCTCCTCTCTCGACGACAAAATCGAACTAAACCGGGAGATGAACCAAACGCTGGAAGCGATCGCACGGGCAATCTTTAATTCCTGGTTTAAAGATGATAGCTTTCCTGACACCTGGCAAATACTGCCATTAGAAGACTGTATGGCTGCAATAATTGATTACCGAGGAAAAACCCCTACAAAAACTTTATCTGGTATTCCTTTAATTACAGCCAAAATTGTTAAAGACGGGCGAATTAACGAACCACAGGAATATATTGCACCCAAAAATTATGATTTGTGGATGCGTCGGGGATTTCCAGAACGTGGTGATGTTCTGATGACAACGGAAGCTCCACTAGGAGAAATTGCACAACTTGATGGGCGAAAAGTTGCACTTGCTCAACGTTTAATAACACTTCGGGGTAAGCCTGGAGTTATGGATAATACTTATTTAAAATTTTTAATGCTGTCATCGTTCGTACAAGAACAACTTCATGCTAGAGCTACTGGTACAACTGTTCTTGGTATACGCCAAAGTGAATTGCGTAAGGTTGATTTAGTTATTCCACCTTTTTTTGAACAACAAAAAATTAGTCAACCTCTTAGAATTATCGAAGATAAAATTGGCGCGAATGAGCAAGAATCACAGACACTCGCATCTATCCGCGACACCCTACTACCCAAACTCCTATCAGGCGAAATCCGTGTCAAAGAAGCTGAGAAAGTATTAGAGGCGGCGACATGACCAGGGTTTATTTAGATATAAGTATTTATAACCGCCCCTTTGATGACCAAACACAGCCAAAAATATTTCTAGAAACACAAGCGGTCATCTTAATTTTACAAATGGTTGAAGCAAAATTAATAGAATTAGTTAGTTCTTCAGTTCTAGAATATGAAAATAGCCGTAACCCGTTTCCTGTAAACCAACAGTCAATGGAGCGATACTTACAAATAGCTACATTGAGAGTATTACTAGATGAAAACATTAGAGCGAGAGCAAAACAACTAGAACAACAAGGGATTAAAGCCATTGATGCTCTCCACGTTGCTTGTGCCGAAGCTTCTCAAAGTGATTATTTTATCACTTGCGATAAGAGATTAATCAATCGCTCTCAAAGCTTAACACTTAAAACAATCAACCCTACTGATTTTATTTTGGATATAGAAGATGACAATTAAAGTTATTAATGAACAGCAAAATTTACAAGAAGTAATACAAGTTCTACTCACACATCTAGAGCCATCCAAAGTGATGAAATTCTGGGCTGCTTGTAAATTAGGCGAAGGTGATTATTTACAACTAAAAGAAAAACTGTTTGTTCAGGAGGATGTTGATAGTTTGTATGAAAAAATTAAAGCTTATCAAGACGATGAGTGATAAGTTACAATTTTTAGATGTGGTTGCCCTAAATAATTCTATTTCCCCCCTTCCCTAGCAGGGAAGGGGGCAGGGGGGTTAGGTTCCTTATGCCAAAATAGATACCAACAGCAAGTTTCAAAGGACTCATAACGGTGTCAGGAAAATTAACCGAAGGCGATGTAGAAGCCGCCACACTAGAATGGTTTGAACAATTAAACTACACTACCCTCAACGCCTCGGAAATTGCCCCTGGTGAACCCAACGCGGAACGCCAAGACTACGCCGATGTTGTCCTCATTAACCGTCTGCGTTCTTCCCTAGAAACAATTAACCCTCAAATTCCCGCCGACGCAATAGAAGAAGCCATTCGCAAACTTACCCGCACTGACACACCTAATTTATTTGAAAACAATCGCCGCTTCCACAAATTGCTCACCGATGGGGTAAATGTTGAATACCAAACATCAGAAAGAATTGTCTACGACCAAGTTAAATTAATCGACTTTACCAACCCAGACAATAACGACTGGCTGGTAGTTAATCAATTTACTGTTATTGAAAATAAAAAAGAACGCCGTCCTGATGTTGTAGTCTTCATCAACGGCTTACCTTTAGCTGCAATTGAACTCAAAAATCCAGTCACCGAAAACGCCACAATTAAAGGCGCATTTAACCAACTCCAAACCTATAAACAAGATATCCCTAGTTTATTTCCCTACAACGAAATATTAGTAGTTTCCGACGGCACAGAAGCCAGAGTCGGAACCCTCACCGCCGACTGGGAACGCTTCATGCCTTGGCGCACAATTGATGGAGAAGACATCGCCCCTAAAAAAACCGCAGAACTGGAAGTTTTAATTAAAGGTATCTTTGAAAAACACCGTTTTCTCGACTTACTGCAACACTTCATTGTTTTTGAAGTAGACGGTAGCGACATTACCAAAAAAATGGCAGGATACCACCAATTCCATGCAGTCAATAAAGCCATTGAACGCACTGTGATAGCCACATCACCCGTAGGTGATAAACGTGTGGGTGTGGTGTGGCACACTCAAGGTAGCGGTAAGAGTTTAACAATGGCATTCTACGCCGGAAAAATTATCCAGAATCCAGAAATGGCAAACCCCACTCTGGTAATTCTCACAGATCGCAACGATTTAGACGACCAATTATTTAATACCTTTGCTTACTGTTCTGACTTACTGCGCCAGAACCCAGTCCAAGCGCAAGATAGGGAAAATTTAACAGAACTTCTACAAGTGTCCTCTGGTGGCGTTGTCTTTACCACCATTCAGAAATTCGCACCAGAACCAAGGCAACAATACCCCGAACTTTCTCCCCGTCGCAACATCGTTGTGATTGCTGATGAAGCACACCGTAGCCAATATGGATTAGAGGCGCGTGTAGTCACAACTCAAGATGAAAGCAACACGTATATAGCTTATGGCTTTGCGAAACATTTAAGAGATGCTTTACCTAACGCCTCATTTATTGGCTTTACAGGAACTCCCATAGAATCAACTGATATTAATACACCAGCAATATTTGGTGATTATATTGATATTTACGATATTCAAAGAGCAGTTGAAGATGAAGCCACTGTCCGCATTTACTATGAAGGACGCATGGCGAGACTGGAACTGTCAGAATCAGAACGTCCTCACATTGATCCAGAATTTGAAGAAGTCACCGAAGGTGAGGAACAGTCAACCAGAGAACAGTTAAAAACCAAATGGGCAAAATTAGCAGCTTTGGTAGGAGCAGAAAAACGCATTGCCCTAGTTGCAAAAGACATTGTAGAACATTTTGAACGTCGCCAAGAAATTATCGACGGGAAGGCAATGATTGTCTGCATGAGTCGTCAAATTTGCGTAAATTTGTACGATGCAATTATCAAAATTCGCCCTGATTGGCATCATCTCGACGACGACAAAGGAAACCTGAAAGTTGTAATGACAGGTTCCGCAGCAGATCCTCTAGAATTTCAACCCCATATCCGCAATAAATCCAGACGTAAAGCACTAGCAAAGCGATTTAAAAATGAACATGACCCGATGAAATTGGTAATTGTCCGGGATATGTGGCTAACAGGATTTGATGCGCCATGTTTGCACAGTATCTACATAGATAAACCAATGCGTGGTCATGGTTTAATGCAAGCTATAGCCAGAGTTAACCGCGTCTTCAAAGACAAACCAGGCGGTTTAGTTGTGGACTACTTGGGTATTGCTGACCAACTCAGATCAGCTCTGAGAGATTATACTGCTGACAGCCAAGGTCAAACAGGCATTCCTCAAGCACAAGCGATCGCTCTCATGCTATCAAAATACGAAAACGTCACAGCACTGTTAGACGGTTTCGACTATTCGCTGTTCTTTACAGGTACTGCAACCCAGCGTGTCTCCATCATCCCCGCCGCAATGGATCATATTCTCGGACTGGAAGATGGACAACAGCAGTTTATCCAAGTTGTGAATGAATTAGCCAAAGCTTTTGCATTGTGCAGTTCCAGTGATGAAGCCATAGAAATTCGGGATGAAGTCGGTTTATTTCAGGCAATCCGCGCTGCCTTCGTGAAACATACCACAACTGGGGGTAAAAGTCCCGAAGATGTAGATACTGCAATTCGCCAAATTGTCTCTAACGCCGTTGCGAGTAATGAGGTGCTAGATATTTTCGCTGCTGCTGGGGTGAAGAATCCTGATATTTCCATCCTCTCCGATGAATTTTTAGCAGATGTCCGCCAATTACCCCAACGTCACCTAGCTTTAGAACTGCTGCGGAAATTAATCAACGACGAAATCAAAACGCGATCGCATCGTAACTTGGTACAGTCCCGTTCCTTTGCCGAAATGCTAGAACAGACAATTCAACGTTACCAGAACCGCGCTATTGAAACTGCCCAGGTGATGAGCGAATTAATCGCACTAGCAAAAGAAATCCGGGAAGCGACAAAGCGAGGTGAAAACCTGGGGTTATCTGAAGATGAACTCGCTTTTTACGATGCCCTGGATTTAACTGATACCTCAGTCCAAGCATTAGGCGATAATACCCTCAAAGCGATCGCTCGTGACCTTGTAGATACAGTTCGTCGCAACGTTACTATTGACTGGACACAGAAAGAAAGTGTCAAAGCCAACCTCCGGCGCTTAGTCAAGCGGTTACTGCGGAAATACGGTTATCCACCAGAAAAGCAAGAGAAGGCGATGGTGACAGTCCTGCAACAAGCAGAGTTACTGTGTAAGGATTGGGCTGCGTGAGGGGGCGTTCTGCACGCAGCGCAGCAGTGAACCTATCGCTACTCACCAAGGGCTATGAAAGACCGATAAAGCTTCACGACATTAATCTGTTAACGACGACAAATAATCTCGTTATTCGACAATAACTATTCCAAATTTTGCAGTCCCATAGCAATCTTGCTGTGCTTTTCAATTTGCCCCATCACTTGTTTTGCCCGTGCAATCACAACCTTAGGTAAACCCGCCAACCTTCCCGCTTCAATTCCGTAAGACTTATCAGCACCTCCTGGTTGGACTTGGTGCAAAAAGATAATTTGGTCAGCTAACTCCTTCACCGTCACTTGGTAATTAGCAATATTTGGCAATAGCGAAGCCAATTCATTTAACTCATGGTAGTGCGTCGCAAAAATCGTCCGCGACAGAATCTCCGTTGCAATGTACTCCGCCACAGCCCAAGCAATAGAAAGACCATCAAACGTTGCGGTTCCCCTGCCAATCTCATCCAACAACACGAGTGATCTCGACGTTGCATGGTTGAGAATATTCGCCGTCTCATTCATCTCCACCATAAAAGTCGATTGACCCGTCGCCAAGTCATCTACTGCACCTACACGAGTAAAAATGCGATCGCACACCCCCAACCTAGCAGACCCAGCAGGCACAAAACTACCAATCTGCGCCATCAGCTGAATTAACCCCACCTGACGCAAATAACAACTCTTACCACTCGCATTCGGACCAGTAAGGATAATCAAATCAGGATGGGGCGAGTCAGGGAGTGAGGGAATGAGAGAACTTTCCTTCCCTCCTCTTTCTCCTTGTCTCTTTCTTCCCTTCTCCTCTTCCTCCTCTGCGTTCTCTGCGCCTCTGCGGTTCGTTTCCCCTCCTAATGACGTCGAATTCGGAACAAAAAACCCCGCAGGTAAAGACTGTTCCACCACCGGATGACGTCCATCCACAATCATAATTTCTCGTCCTTCCACCATCTCCGGACGACAATACCCCTGATAAACCGCCAACTCAGCCAAACCACACAACACATCCGCCGCCGCTACCGCACGGGAAATATTGCGAATAACTTCCGCTTCTCCCCCCACTTCTTCCCGCAACGCCACAAAAATCTCATATTCCAACTGATTCAAATCATCTCGCGCCGTGAGAATCCGCGCCTCCCGTTCCTTCAACTC
This sequence comes from Brasilonema octagenarum UFV-OR1, assembly GCF_963888615.1. Lineage (NCBI taxonomy): Bacteria > Bacillati > Cyanobacteriota > Cyanophyceae > Nostocales > Scytonemataceae > Brasilonema > Brasilonema octagenarum. The sequence continues at coordinate 41,260 of NZ_CAWPKW010000109.1, forward strand.
TGGCGTGATGTAACGCTCCTCATTCACCAGCGTTTGCTTGCGTATATAATTAGACGGCACTTGGTCAGCTTTTGCACGAGAAATACTGATGTAGTAACCAAAAGTTTTGTTAAATCCCACTTTCAGCGTCGGAATTCCCGTCTTTGCTCTCTCGTCAACTTCCAAATTGGCAATCCATTTTTGGTCGTCTTCCACAGTTGCACGTCTTTCGTCCAATTGACCATTCACCCCAGGGCGAATCAACCCACCTTCTTTGATATGTATAGGTGGTGACTCCACCAGATGAGCGCGAATTTTCTGTGCTAACTCTTCTAAAACAGGTGGTACCTTCTGCAATGCTTTCAGAAATGGAGAACGAGCACTACCCACCAAGCGGGATAATTCTGGTAAACGAGAGAGTGAGTCTGCCAAAGCAACTAAATCCCTTGCATGAGCAGTACCAGAACCAGCCCGTCCCGTCAGGCGTTCTAAGTCATAAATTTGACGTAACAACTGCCGTAGTTCTTGACGAAGAGTTGTATTTTCTACCAATTCTTGGATAGTGTCTTGCCGGGAACGAATACCCTTAACATCTAGTAACGGTTGCAATAACCACCGTCGTAACGCACGACTGCCCATCGCTGTACTGGTTCTATCCAAAGCCCATAAAAGCGAACCAACAAAACTACCATCGCGGACTGTTTGCGTAATTTCTAGGTTACGTCGAGTTTGATAATCAACAATTAAAAAGTCAGTGAGGGTATAGGTGCGTAACAACTGTAAAGGAATCGCGTTTTCTTTTTGTGTATCTTCTAAATATTCCAGCAACCCACCTGCAGCGCGGACGGCTAGGGGGAGTTGGTCACAGCCAAGTCCTTCTAAGGAGCGCACTTTAAATTTTTGCAACAATCTTGCTCTTGCTTCTGCTTGAGAGAAGGGAATTTGCGATCGCAAACAATAACAAAAAGATGGTGGCAAACATTCAGGTAAATGTTCCGATTTTTCTCCTGCACGCAGCAGTAAACTTCTCAAGTCTGGTGCGTTCGTCGGAACGAGGACTTCCGCAGGCTGCAAGCGCATCAGTTCCTGTGTCAAATGCTCTAAATTGCTACCTTGCGTAGTGAGGAATTCACCAGTAGAAATATCTGCATAAGCCAAACCCCAATGCTCTCCAGCAATCACCACAGCCGCAAGGTAATTATTGCGACTTGACTTGAGCATTCCTTCTTCTAGCAAAGTTCCAGGGGTGAGGATACGGGTAACTTCCCGCCGCACCAATCGACCAGCCGCTTCAGCAGCATCTTCCACTTGGTCGCAAATAACAACCGCATACCCTTTTTCCACCAATTGCGTCGCGTGGCGTTCCCAGGCGTGATGCGGTACACCACTCATCGCCACCCGTCCGACGTCCCCTACAAGCTTACTGGTGAGGGAGAGTTCTAATTCCTGCGCCAAAGTCACAGCATCTTCAAAGTAGCATTCAAAGAAATCTCCCACTCGATACAGTAGCATCGCGTGAGGATACTTATCCTTGATATCCACATAATGCTGGAACATTTGAGTCAGCTTACTGCGATCCACCAGCCGATGGTCAGCGTGAGGTGCAGTTGGGTTACTGGGTTGGGTTGTTTGGGATGCAGAGTAAGAAGCGCTCATTGATGTCTACCAATACACATGGCAACCTGCCAATATCCGATGATACCTTGATATCGAGGATACTCTCAAATTGTTCAAGGTTTTTAACTCTTCGACGACTTTGCCTAGGAATCTGGATAAGAACTGCTGGTTGGTCAGCTTTCATCAATTGTTTCAACAACAGACAAAGCGACTGCTGTGGATGCACTCGCGATTTTATTCAACCAGCCTGCCCAGAGGGCATACTTTAAATTAAGCGAATACTCATGCTGAGTGTCAAAAGCGATTAGTGAGTGGCGGTTTGATATCCTCCAGTGAACGTGAATGCCAAAGTCCTTCGAGTATGTCCTTCAGACTACGATAGCCGTCAGGCGTGGCGTCAGCCATAGATAGCCAGTTCCCTGGTAACTGTTTACTGTTCATTGATTTGGGGGAAATTTCTAAGTTTCAGATTTTTCTTTGCGGAATGAACTAATCAGCCAGTGGTTCTAAGCATACAAACACATTGAGAAAGAACAATGACCATTACAAATGAAGCTGCTTCTGCTCAACTTAATAAGCCTGTTCTCAAGGAAGGTTCAAAAGGTGACGCTGTTAAAGAACTGCAAAAACTGTTATTAAAATCGGGTGCTTTTGTATCTCTCAATGACGAGGGTGCTTGTGTATTTCCTGGTGAAGAAGTTGTTGACGGTGTATTTGGTTCCAAGACAAAAAATGCGGTTATACTCTTCCAAGGTAAGGTGTTTCTTCTACAAGATGGAATTGTTGCAGATAAAACTTGGCGAGCACTTTTTAAAAATGCGCCAGTTGATATGCCTATCCTGAAGAAAGATAGCAAGGGAGAACTTGTAAAGAAGGTTCAAGAAAGATTAGCACTCGGCGACTTTTACGAGGGTAAAATTGACGGTAATTTTGGTAATAATACAGAAAAAGCAGTCAAAGCTTTGCAAAAGCGCACAGGGTTAACTGTGGATGGAGTGATTGGCGAACGCACCTGGTTTGAATTAAGCAAGATTAATACAATCTTCTGTTAATTCATTCGCGGTCAAAGACCCAATTTCTTTGAGAAATTGGGTCTTTTTAATTGTGGAACTTCTAGAAACTAACACCAAGTTTGTACAACTCGACCTGTCAATTGCTGTCCCAGCCAAAATGTATTACTAGAAAGTGTATGTAGATTTTGCTTTTCGACTTTCCAGTTTTGCTGGGGATCAAATAAAGTGAGTTCGGCTTTTTGATCTGGCGCGATCGCACTCATTCTCTGTTGTAAACACTCCGCCGGACGAGTACTAAAAGCTTTCCACAATTCTAATGCTGTAAATTCTCCTGTTTCTACTAGATCCTGCCATAAAAGGGGTAATGCTAACTCGTAACCAATTGCCCCTGGTGGAGCTTCGGCAAAGGCAACGGTTTTTTCTTCGTAGGTGTACGGTCTGTGGTCTATGGCTATTGCATCTATAACACCTGTGCGTACTGCCTGCCGTAACGCTGCTACGTCATTAGAAGTCCCCAAAGGTGGTTCTAAACGCAGGCTCGTATTATAGCTTTTCACTGCGTGTATGTCAAGTAAAAGATGCATCCAAGTGGTACTGACGGTAATCGGTACACCTCTCGCTTTGGCTGATGCAATCAATTCGACACTGCGAGCAGTGGAAACACGCATGATATGTACTGGCGTATTTGTGGCGGTGACTAATTCCAACAAAGCGGCGATCGCAGAGGTTTCCGCACTGGAAGGTATAAAAGGCAGCCCAAAACGGATAGCATCTGGAGCTTCCCGGATGACGCCATTTCCCATCAATTGGCGATCGCAACACCAAAATGCCACTGGTTTCCTCAAAGGTTGGATATATTCCAACACCCGACGCACCAGCCCAAAATTTTCCCAAGGCTGACTATCAGTAAAGCCAACCACTCCAACTGCAGCCAAGTTTGCCAATTCAGTCATCTGCTTTCCAGCAACATCCAAACTGATTGCACCCCAGACATTCACCAGGGGAGTAGAGGAAGACAAGGAGGACAAGGGAGAATTTTGCTTCTCCCTGATTTCTACACCAGTCACCTGCTCTGGTAAATCTTCCCGGAGTTTACGCTCACCCTGGCGCTGGCTTTTCATGTGGCTCATCACCTCCAACTCCCCTCCTCGCTTCTGCAACTGTGCGACCACAGCTGGATTATCAATCACGGGTAGGGTATCGGGTAAGATACTAATTCGTGTAAACCCGCCAGCAGCAGCAGCTTGCAGGAGAGAGACGAGGGTTTCGCGTTCTTCAAATCCTGGTTCTCCAGAGTGGCTATACAAATCTACCAACCCAGGTCCTAATATCAACCCTTGACAATCTCTGACACGAGTGTTGTCCGGCACATCAGATATGTGATTCATCACAGACCTGATATAGCCATCATCAATGAGCACATCAGCAATTTGGTCAGTTCCAGAAACAGGGTCGATAACCCTGACTTGTTGTAGCAGTTCACTTGCCATTTTAGCTACCAGCTATCAAATCTCAGCTATCACCTTTTTAACTTTTTTATTTTGTTAACTGTGCGTTTGTGTTACATAACCCAAGAATCAACTAACAGCAAAAGGCTGACATATTATACATTACAATGCCCCTGCCGCAGTTTTATCAAGTACGCCACCGCCTAAGTGAGCGGTGATGTTCATCGCTTGCAGTACTGGTTTCCCATTTTTTCCTAACGCGTAGTCAATAACACTTACCGCACCGTTACCCTGACGAAAATTCCAAAAATGTTCTGATGATAAACCCAGAACGTGACACAGCAGGGTTTTGTTAGTAGCATCATGAGCAACAACTAATCCGATTTTGAGTCCGTTTGCCAATGCAGTTTGGACAATTGACTCCCACGCTGCGACACTACGTTCCCACACTTGTTGCAAGTTTTCTCCTTCTGGCATTTGGACTTGCGCTGGTGTTGTGCGCCAGCGATCCAACTCTCCTGGAAATTCCTGCTCTATTTCTTTTTCTAATTTACCTTCCCAAAGTCCGTGACTAATTTCCCGTAAACCATCCTGCAATTCCAAATTGACATCAGTATGGTACTGCAAAATAATTTCTGCAGTTTCTTTAGGACGCACCATTGTGCTACTGACTGCAAAATCAATTTCTACGTCTTTGAGAAACTGAGCAGCTTTTTGTGCCTGCTGTCTACCATTGTCGTTGAGAGGGACATCAATTTGCCCCTGAAATCTGGTTTGGCGGTTCCACTCAGTTTCTCCGTGACGCACCAGCAACAACCTTACACCTTTGTGATTTGGGCGCAAGGAGGGTAGAATATCTCCTAAATGTTGCGTCTGATTCAGAGATTCTAGTTGGACAGGTTCTCCCAATCCTCCAGAAAAATTAAGTACACTGATGCAACAGTTAGATTGTTGTATGGAATGGTAACGTTCTGGAGGAATTTCCAGTGCCGTGCCCAAAAGAGCACGATTAATGCCATTATGCCCCACAACAAGTATTGTTTCGTTTTGATGGCGAGCTAAAACTTCTTGCCAAAACTGCCGCGCCTGTTCATACAAAGCCACAACAGGAAAATGTTCTCTTGTTTCCTCACCATCTTTTACAGACATCCGCAGTAGCTGGGGAGTTTCCTGCCAAATGCGGTAGTCTTCACGAAACTTCTCTTTAACTTCAGCAGAAAGCATTCCCTGCCATAAAGGCAGATCAATTTCCATCAACAGATCAGAAGTTTGGGGAATAGCAGACTGCTCAGTATGAATTGTCAGCTCACGGTGAATAATATCTACTGTATCTTTTGCACGTTGCAAAGGACTGCTATATATTGCGTTAAATAGGAAATTACTGAGGGCTTTGCCTACTTGAGTAGAATCACTACGACCTTTTTCAGTTAATCTAGAAGCATCCGAGCGTCCTTGTACGCGTTTTTCGGTATTATAAGTACTTTGACCGTGGCGCACGATAATTACACGAGTCACGTTTTACCCTCCTCTATCTAAAGGAATCATTCTACTGTAAAGTGTTAGCAGAATAATCTCTTGACAGAAGTCTACTTCATGTGTTTAGTACTCTTGTAATTACCGGAAAATGAAGAACCCTCCAAACTTATAGGCATTTTAGCCCAAAATTTGGAGGGGATCTGAGTCTTTCGCATTTTTATGGAGATTTTACCCAAATATTCCTGTAAAACAACAAGAAAACTCATTATTTCTACTAATTTCCATCTCTATCTAAGTCAACCTGTACTTTCACCCCATCATTGCTGTAAAACGAGTCATCTCCTTGGGGGAAAAGCAGATTGTTTGGAGTTGTTAACGGTTCTCTACGGCGTAATTCGACTTGATCGCCCAGTTGCAAAACTTCACCTGGAGATACAGTTTCTGCATAATTTTTTTGTGGGACATTATTTTGAGAATTTAGTCCTGTAAAAAATCTTGCGAAATCACCTTGGGCTGTTCTATTATTTACGCCAGTTAAAGAATTTCCTTGAATTGTGTAATTCCCAGTTTTTGAGTTTGATGGGACTGAGGACTGTGCATAAACTTTGGTTTGTAATCCAGCAGTTGCTGCCACTATAGCTAAGGCAGCGAATATCTTGATATTCATTGTTTTTCCCCAAACTTTATATTATTTTTAGGACAAAATTGTATAAGAAAGCTCTTTTACTCTGATTAGAGAGTAAACTTGACAAACAAAAGGTACTGGAATATACACTTGTTAAAGTTGAGAAAATGCTGTTATTGCCAGAAAGCTGAACGAAAGTAAGACATTTTTCATGGTTTCTGGTTGAAAACCCATTACGGCTCTTGACAGTTTTCTCTTAAAATTTCCTGGTCAATTGGGTTAGATAGCTAGTTTTCATCATTGCTGTTATCTCCAATCACAAATCAATAACTATTTTTCTAGGTTATTAAATATTTGTAAATTTTTCATCTCATTTGAGAGATATGTCTACAAGCATAGTTGAGATTTGCTAGTTTTCAAGAAGAAAAACTTTATGGACAAAAAGAAGAAACCGCGAAGCACGCGATCGTTGAACTGGTTAGCAGGCGCTCTGTATGTTTTTTGCTTGGTGTCTATCTCCCCTACCAAGGCTGGATCACTAGCGGACACCTCTACCCTGCAACGGAACTTGGAAGTTGTTGCAAAGGGGTCTGATGGTCGGGTTGGAATCTGTGCAGAGCAGATAAAATCGGGCGTCATTACCTGCGTCAACGGTGACCAACGTTTCTCGCTTCAGAGTGTTATGAAGTTGGTCGTTGCTGCTGCCGTGATGGATGCAATTGATCGTGGCCAGATGCGTCTTGAGGATGTTGTAACTGTCCGCAAGAACGATCTAAGCCTTTATGTCCAGCCGATTGCCGATCTTGTTGCAGAACGTGGAGAAGTAAAGACAACTGTCGCCGATTTGATCTCTGGTGCAGTTATCGAGAGCGATAGTGCCGCGACAGATCTTCTTTTTGCGCGGGTTGGCGGTGCGGAAGGTATTAGGACGTTTTTGAAAACGAAGAGGATTTCAGGTCTTAGCGTGGATAGGGACGAGAAACACCTCCAAACTGAGATTGTCGGTTTGATTTGGCGGCCTGAGTATGTTGATGCAAATGTACTTGAGAAAGCGATAAAAGCTGTACCGTCCGGTCGTCGCGATGCGTCTTTTGCTGCGTACTTGAAAGACAAGCGTGATACGGCGACGCCACGAGGAATGGTGAGCTTTCTAAGTGCTCTTGCCACCGGGAAACTCCTTTCAGCCAAATCAACTGCGCATCTGTTAAAAGTGATGCAGGAAACCGTAACCTTTCCAGATCGCTTGAAAGCAGGGGTGCCGGAAGGCTGGACACTTGGCCATAAAACAGGAACTAGCCTTACCTGGAGGGGCGTTACTGCGGTGACCAATGATGTCGGAATACTAACCGCACCGGACGGCGGTACGATCTCAGTTGCTGTTTTTGTGGCAGAGTCACGGCGATCCTCAAAGGAGCGTGCAAAAGTCATCGCAGCGACAGCTAAAACGATTACGAGTTCTTATCGCTAAAATCTCTTGGCAAAAATGCTGCACCATCTCGGTTACGCGATGTGCATTGACTTCTGACTTTTGGATTTTCCTTAAAACACACTTATTCCTTGCTTGAATGATATAGTACGAAAAAAAACCAGCAATGTCCTTTGATACCCAACTGCTACCCCGCATCAATGCCAAATCAATGCGGGAAAATGGTAAACAATATTACGTGGATACTCAGGGAAATCGCTTTCCTAGTGTGACGACAATACTTAACGCCACCAAACCGCAAGAAGACCGTGATCGGCTGTTAAATTGGAAAGCACGTGTTGGAGGTGAAGAAGCCACGCGAATTACAACAGGAGCCAGTCGTCGCGGAACGCAAACCCACAAACAAATTGAACGTTATCTACTCGGAGAAAATCCTACTTGTCCTGAAGCCAGTCGTCCTTATTGGGAAAGTATCAAACCTGTTTTAGAAGAAATTGATACAGTCAAACTTGTAGAAGGCTCAGTCTTTCACTACAACATGAGCTATTCCGGCAAAGTAGATTGTGTCGCAAGTTACAAAGGTATTCCCTGCATTTGCGAGTGGAAAACAGCAGATAAACCTAAAGGTTCAGTTGAGCGTTTATATGAACATCCCTTGCAATTAACAGCTTACATAGGAGCAGTTAACCAGTGTTATCAAGAATATGATATTGAAGTGAATCACGCCCTGTTGGTTGTAGCAATACCAGACACAGAAGCTGAGGTATTTTGGTTTGAGCCAGAAATCATGAAAGATTACTGGAAGCAATGGGAACAACGAGTTGCTGAGTATTGGAAACGTAGAAACAGTTGGAGTCGCTAAAGCAGAGTTCACACATTAACTACACAACGAAATCCAATATGACAAGTTGAGGTATCTACTGTTTCTGGATGACGTGCGGCTGGTCGATAACGCTGGCAGTAGTTAGGGGCACACAGAAAGGAACCACCTTTGAGTACCTTTCTAGGTATTTGAGATGGTGTATTTGGATCAAAGCTCTCTTGTTGGGTTCCACCTCTGGGGTTGACTGGAATACAGCAAGATTTAGTCTTATTTTCCGGGTGAGAGTCTCGATACCAATCAGTTGTCCACTCCCAAACGTTGCCGATCATATCGTACAAACCATAACCATTTGCAGGATACGAGCCGACAGATTCTGGTCCAGGAGAGCGCGGCTTTAGGTTTTGCCAAGGAAACTCACCGAACCAAGTGTTAGCCATGCGCTTACCTTTAGGAGCAAATTCATTTCCCCAGGAGTAGACAGCACCCTCCAGCCCACCGCGAGCCGCAAATTCCCACTGTGCTTCCGTCGGTAACAATTTACCAGCCCAAGCTGCGTAAGCTTCAGCATCTTCAAAGGCAATATGTACCACAGGATAATTTTCTCGCCCTTTGATAGAACTTCCAGGTCCGGCTGGATGTCGCCAGTTTGCACCTGGTACATAAACCCACCAGCTACAAGTTTGTAAATTCACTGGATGTTTCGGCTGCTGAAATACAGCCGAACCTGGTACTAAAAGTTCCGGTATCGCTCCAGGATAATCTTCTGGCTTTGGTGGACGTTCTGCTACTGTCACGTAACCAGTTGCTTTCACAAAACGTTGAAACTGCTTGTTAGTAACACCATAACGATCCATCCAGAAGCCATCTACACGGACAAGATGGGTTGGAGCTTCCTCTGGGTAATGGTGGTCAGACCCCATCACAAAAGCGCCACCTGGTATCCAGACGATATCTTTATCAGGTGCTTTACCAGGACGCTTAATCGCGATTTGCCTGTCAGATTTACCAGATGAAACCTCTTGATGTACTGTACGTTCCTGCATGAATGACTTTTCCTTATGCTGGGTAAGGCAGAACTTGTCCGTTCCATTCCTCAAAGCGATCGCGCAACTGCTGGAATACTCTAGGATTGTTATCCTTAAGGTCAGTTTGTTCGCCTTCGTCACTGGCAAGATTAAACAGATATTCTTTCTCTCCTTGCCGCAAGTACTTCCAATCCCCGCTTCGGACTGCTGCTTGAAGAGTCCCTGAAGGACGCCCAGCGATATTGGATTTGTAGCGCCAGAACAGCGTTCGAGGGGAAACAGGTTTTTTACCCAGAAGGACAGGGAGCAAATTCCGACCATCAAGTGGATAGTTGGGGTCGGGTGAAGTACCTGTTGCTGTCAGAATTGTTGCTGTCAAGTCAAACGTGATAAGAACTTGGCTGTTCACTTGGTTGGGTTGAATCACTCCCGGCCACCGGATTAAAGTGGGAACTCGTATACCACCTTCATACAAACCACCCTTTCTCCCTTGAAAAGGTCCAATATCAGAGTACCTCTCACCCCCGTTATCACTGACAAAAATAACTATGGTGTTATCAGCCTGCCCAGACTCCTTTAAAGCTTGCAAGACTTTACCAACTCCGTCGTCTAGACTTTTTAGGATTGCAGCGTAAGTTTCTTTTGACCCTCCGGCAGTGAAAGCATTTGAATTGTAGAAAGTTCGACTCAACTCTTCATCATTTGGTCCTTCCCAAGGCCAATGGGGCGCATTGTAATGAAGGCTTAGGTAAAACGGTTGATTGCGGGGTCTTTTGAGGAATTCAACAGCACGCTCAGTATACAAGTCTGTAGCATAACCAGGTTTTTCTACAGGCACCTCACCTTCATAGAAGTCAAGTTTTCCACTTCCATCTTTGTGGGTAAAGTAGTCGATCGCCCCACTATAATTTCCAAAAAACTCATCAAAACCACTCTTAAGTGGACCGTAATCGGGAAGAAAGCCAGTGTGCCATTTACCAACCAATGCTGTCTGGTAACCATTGGCTTTTAAAAGGGAAGCGATTGTTGGGTGTTCCGGCGGTAATCCTACAGTCTCGCCTCCAGCTAAAGGTTCTTGAAGACCAACTGGCAATCGCGCTGGATAACGACCTGTAAAAAAGCCGATCCGTGTTGGCGTGCAAACAGTTTGTGCTGCATAGGCATTGGTGAAGCGTGTACCTTCCCTTGCCAACTGGTCTAAATTTGGCGTCTGATAGGTTTTTCCATAAATACCAATGTCGCCCCAGCCCAAGTCATCCGTCAAAATGAACAGTATGTTCGGACGCTTTCGTTTGGCAGCGACAGCAGAAAACACACTTGAGCCTCCTAATGTCAAGACTGTGCTGGCAAGTGCAGTCCCCACAAACTGACGACGACCAATTGCTGGTAGTTTGCGTTCGTTCATTGATTTCTCCTGATCAGTTTTTGATTACCTAGGTTAAGCATGGTGATTCGAGCCTGAGTGATGAAACTTCAGACTTGTTGGACACACATTTGTGACCTATAGGCTACAAATTGATTGGTGCTATGTCCCTGCTAATATTCCGGTAATAAGCTCGATTAACAGTATTTTGACTACAGACATAATTGCACATATAGAATGCGCAAAGCAAGTATTTTTATAACAAATTGTGTAGAAGATGACAGGAAAATAAATTAGTAGCCTTCACTCCTATTTTCAAGTTAGGCTGAAGTGGATTCCGTTTTAGGAAAAATTGCCTTTCAAGCCCTTGCAGCAATTTTTCTCTGAAGGTAGAGATATATCCATTGACAGAAAACAGAAATAATAGGAATATAAGCGCCGGTCAAGTCAATAGTAAGCTGCTTGACCATCAAAGGTCAGAGGTTAAAGACGAATGGGGCGATACGAAAGGCGACCAGATAACCCACGAGAAAAAGGCGATCCATATGGGACAGCAGAAACTGCTTTACGAGCTGTCACTGAGGAATTGCAAATCCTCCAACGGAATTTGCTTAGATCCTTACAGGAAGATACCAAGCGGTTGCAAGCAGAAAAAGACCGCTTAACTCAAGACATTAGACGGCTGGAGGAGGAAAAAGAACATCTTCAACAGGCGTATCAAATTAATGAGCAGCAAACGTTGATTCGTCAGTTGTCACAAGTATTAGCTAATCATATATCAACGCAGCTGCAATCTTCTTTGGAAACTTTAGCTACCCAAGCTATGGAGCGTGTTTCCCAACCAGTGGGAAGTTCTGAATCCACACAAACCACAAGTCGCTCCACAAGTGAAGCAAATGAGTATGCCCAAAAACTTCTGGGTTCTTTGGATGACACCCTCACTATTACCTTTAACTCACTGCAGCAGGAGTTGAAAAACTATCAAGGCGGTCTTTCTCAACAGTTATCCCGAATGATAGTCCAACAAAGGGAAGGCGAAGCAATTTTAATAGAATTAGTGAATTCTCTGCGTAGAGAACTGGAACAAACACCACAAAATTCTACAATTGCAGCAGTTCCCCCTCCTGAGATTGAACAAATTCTACAACAGCAACAGCTGACTTCTGAGGAAGTACCAACAAAGTTGCAAAGAGAAATTCCTCCAGAAACTACAGTTTTACCTAGGAGTTTACCCCAGGAAGAAACCCCTGCTTGGAATTCTCTTTCCCAAAGTATAGTCTCGCCAAGCGAAACAACTCAGTCTCCTCCTGTGTCAGAAGAACCAACTCCGGTAGCATCTCCAAGACGCGCCGTTTTAGAGCCAGAAACATCTCCTCCACCAGAACCACAACTCACACCAAGGCAGAGGGGAATTTCTTCTTTACAAATCACAGGAATTATGCTGCTAGCATTGTCAACAGTCGCAACAGCGCTGTACAACGTAGCTATTAAGGTAATTTTCCTGCCTGGCTCCCAAATTTTGGGTGTGTTTGATGCACAACGCCTGATATCACCAAATTTGGGTAATTCACTTTTCATTTTGATGCTCAGGATGCTGGTGGTTCTACCGCTAATGTTGCTTTTGGCTCCCATGCTACATTCACGAGTATGGCAAGATCTGCAATACCTGGGTGACTCAGTTCGAGGAAACTCCAGTAATCCGAGTACAAAACGAGTGTTGATACTGTCAGTTGTTAGTGGATGCTTTTTGTTTCTTTCTCAGATCCTGATCTACCTTGCTATCGGTCAAATTCCGACTGGGATGGCGATCGCACTTTTCTTTGTCTATCCAATTATCAACGGACTGGTGTCATGGTTTTTGTTCCGCGATCGCCTAACTTTATTTAGTTCTGGCGCTATAGCTGTTATTGGCATGGGTGAATTATTCGTTTTAGGAAGTTCTAACAGTAGTGTCATTGGTAATACTCGTATCGGCAGCATTGCAGCAATTGCTGCAGGAGGTGCTTTTGCTGTGTACCTCCTAGTTTCCCGCATGTGTGCAGCTAAAGTGCATCCAGTGTCTCTTACGTTAATTAACTTTGCTACGATGTTGCTGTTGTCTGTCTTCGGTTTGATACTGCCTTTACCCACAAGTTGGAACTTGCAACTAAACCGTGGTTACCTGCTAGAACTTGTTTTATGTGCTTTCCTATTGGGTGTACTAACGCTCTTCAGCTATTTGTTCAATAATTTTGGAATTCGTAAAATTGGTGCCTCACGCTCAGCAATTATCGGTGCCAGTATCCCTGCTCTAACGGTCATTTTTGCTGGGTTGATTCTTCAGGAAACCTTGCAACTTGAGCAAGTTTTGGGAGTGCTGCTGGTTAGCTTTGGAGCAGGAGCTCTGTGTTTTGAGAAAATCCGCAGGACTAAGCCTTTTCATCAGTCTTCGTAGTGAATGAGTCCCCGTCCTAATACGGTTCGGTTAAACCGAACCGTATTGGGCAGGTGGATAGTGTGCTTCACAATTGTTGAAAAGCGCTGTAAGAAGGAGTCATACCATTTCTTTTTTGGTAAGCTACATATAATGGTGGTTAAAATTATTAGGCTTGCAATATGGTTAGGGTTTGCCAACTAAACATAAAGGAGACAGGGGAAGAACTTCATACCCTTTTAAATCAGCAAAAAACAGCCATAGGTTTTCAAAAAGTGCAAACGTTGTACTTGTTCAAAACTGGTCAGCTAAAAACAATCAAAGATATAGCTGTAGCAATCGGTTCCCACCGAGTAACTGTACAAAATTGGTTACATAAATACCGCCAAGCTGGGATTTTAAGACTGTTGGAGGTGCGTCACGGTGGAGGGAGGCAAAAGATTATTCCTCCAGAAGCGATCGCCGTTTTAGAAGAACGCCTAAAAGACCCAAACAACGGCTTTAAAAGCTATGGTGAAATTCACAAGTGGTTGCAAGAATTTGACGGCGTAAAGGTTGATTATAAAACGGTCTATGCAACAGTACGTTATCAGCTAAAAGCAAAACTTAAAGTCCCTCGACGCCAAAGTGTGAAAAAAGACTCGCAGTTAGCAATTTCCTTTAAAAAAAACTGCCTTTCGTCCTCAAAGTCATTCAATGGTTAAAACAGTATTGTCCTGAAGCTACAAAATCTTTAGCGTCAGTTCGCTATTGGTGTCAAGACGAAACTCGTTTGGGATTAAAAACCATTGAGAGACGACGGATTACAGGTTTGGGGGTGAAGCCTATCGGCACAGTGAGCGTGGGACTTTAAAGCATTTTATATCTATGGGGTAATTGAACCAAGAACAGGGGAAAGTTTTTTCTTAGAGTTTTCTCATCTAGATACCGATTGCTCTGATAATTTATTTGAATAAATTATCAGAGCAATATCCAGAACAACTGAATATTATTCAACTAGATAATGGTAGCTTTCACACTACCAAAGCTCTGCAGGTTCCTCCGAATATTATTTTATTATTTCAACCACCTCACAGCCCAGAACTGAATCCGATAGAGAGGCTCTGGCAGTATATTAAAAACCACGATTTGTTGGGGGATTTACGACAATTTAGAACAGCTGCGATCGCATACAAGAACGGTGTTAAATAACCGCACTCCAGAAGTGATAGCTTCTTTGACTGGATGGGACTACATTCTTCAAGCGCTAAATGTAGCCACTATTTAGAGAAATGGTATTAACTCGTGGGACAACGAACCAACCCAATCTAAAATCTAAAATCGCAAATCTAAAATTGACGGATTGAGGAATTAATTCCGTCCTAGAAGGACGGGGCTTGTACCGACCAACCCCCAATCTAAAATCTAAAATTTAAAATCTAAAATCGTCCCGGTCAGGAAATTCTCGTGCGCAGTGCTGGCTCCTCGTGGCGACTGACGCCTCTATTCTTCTGAGGTAAGTGTCCTACATAACCTAACCATCTGTCGCATTATTTTTTGAAATCAGTATTACCCATTATGGCAGCACGGGAAGCTTAACCGAGCAGTTCTTGAACTCCGGAGAAAAAAAGGAAATCTTATACCGCAAACCCACTAAGCATTTAGTTAATAAACAGTTAGCTCTAAATTCTGAACTTTAGTGCTAAATCCGGAAAATTTACAAAAAAGTTTGTCTTTTACACATTTCATTTATGTACTGTTAGCAATTTAATACTTATTACAAGGAGGGTTTCATTCAGAATTTTGTCTTGTTAAGACTGAGGGGTTAAACCCCACACCCTTTTCTTCCACTTATTAAGATATACATTTATGTTGTTTGCTCCTAAAAATGCCTACAAGTACTAACAAGTCAAGCATTTATTAGACAAATAAGTTGTTAATTTGTACCTTTTGTTGATTTTTTTTTGAAAATCTGAGTTACATTTATACCATAAATTAGACTTTTTATTTAATAAAAAATATTTAAATATATTTAATACTATAAATCAATTGTCATATATATTGTTTCAAAAAAATACTTGAATATTTTGTATCTTGTCTAACATTACTCTCTCAGCCAGATTGATAAAATTAACAAAAATTGTCGAAACAGGAAGGTAGTTTGAACCTTGGATTATCTTTTCAACGTAAGGTCAGCGATTTTCCCGAAAAGAAGTTGCTTTTACACCCAAAACATAACTATCAGTTTTGAGCAGCATAGCAATTTGCAAAGAGCCGCACCACCTGTTATTGTGTCAACTTTATTACCAAGGCAGGTGAAACACTGAAACCTGGATTTTATCGGGATCTATATTGAGGCAGGCTAAAACTGTAGGGAAGATATCGAATAAATGCGGTTCGGGAGTAACTCGCTTACAATTATCTTGCTCTACCTAGTACTACCTAAATTCGGAAGAACCCTTCGCAAGTCAGGGTAAACCCCACGAAAGTTACCTTTGTTTAAAAGATACATCATCCATTAGCCGTACGTACTAGCTAGTTGTTGAACTGAAACAATCCCTTCAAAGCAGGGATTCTCCTTGAAACCATGCCTTCTTTGTCGGAACTAATTTTCTATTGTGTTGGTTCAAGCCTCTAGAGGAAAGGTGCGCTTACGAAATGGTTGGCAGTTTATCCTGCGTATATGCTCTATATGATACCTGCGATTAAGTGACAGAAATTTTCGGTTTTTTCCTAAGGGAATTCTACATATAGAGTGCAAGCTCGGATTTTTTGCTTGAAAACACGCATGAATTACCAACGATGACTACCATCAACACTCATACTTAACGCATAATAGATGATCTAAGGGAAACACATTACCCTAACGTGGGTGTATACTACTTACTTTCCATTGACTGACAATTTTGTAAACGTGCTATTCAACTGTTTGTAATATGAGTAACGACGTAGATCTGATCAAACGTCTCGGCCCCAGTGCAATGGATCAGATCATGCTATATCTAGCTTTTAGCGCTATGCGCACAAGTGGGCATAGGCATGGGGCATTTTTAGATGCAGCAGCAACGGCTGCAAAGTGTGCAATTTACATGACCTATCTGGAACAGGGACAAAACCTGCGAATGACAGGGCATTTGCACCACCTTGAGCCGAAACGAGTCAAAATCATTGTTGAGGAAGTTAGACAAGCGCTAACTGAGGGTAAATTACTGAAGATGCTCGGTTCTCAAGAACCGGGCTATCTGATTCAGTTGCCTTATGTATGGATGGAAAAACATCCTTGGCAACCAGGACGATCGCGCGTTCCAGGGACAAATCTGACATCAGAAGAGAAAAAACATATTGAGCAAAAACTGCCATCTAATCTACCAGATGCTCAGTTAATCACTTCTTTTGAATTTTTGGAGTTAATCGAATTTCTGCACAAGCGCTCTCAGGATGATTTGCCTCCAGAACATCGTATGGAACTGAGTGAAGCATTGGCAGAACACATCAAGCGCCGTCTGCTCTACTCTGGTACGGTGACACGCATTGATTCACCTTGGGGAATGCCTTTCTATGCTCTGACTCGTCCTTTTTATGCTCCAGTTGATGAGCAAGAGCGGACTTACATCATGGTCGAAGATACTGCCCGGTATTTTCGGATGATGAGAGATTGGGCAGAACGCAGACCAAACACAATGCGTGTTTTGGAAGAGCTAGATATCCCACCAGAGCGATTTGAGAGAGCTATGGAAGAATTGGATGAAATTATCCGTGCTTGGGCAGATAGATATCACCAAGACGGAGGAGTTCCGATGATTCTACAAATGGTGTTTGGCAAGAAAGAAGACTAAAAGCCTGTTAACAGTTAACAGTTAGCAGTATAAAGTTGACTGATAGCCCTTCGGGTATGTCCTTCGGACACGCTACTTTGTAAGTCCCAAAGGGACACGCTTACGCGTTCGCTCGATTCGTGCGCTTGCGCTTACGCAGTCGCCTCTGTCGGGAGATCCTCTGCGAAGTTGCCACAACGCTTAAAGTCGCGCAAGGCACAACTCTTGGCAGCGCTGTCTCACTGATAACTGATAACTGTTAGTAGAGCTTATCTGTTACTGGGATTTACCGGGATTTGAGATGGTTGAGATGGGATTGGATTAACCTCAAAAGTTGGTCTAAAATCCGTAGGTTGCCGATTTGACGGAATAAAAGAAGGCAAAAAGCCGCTAACTTTGTCGCTGGCGTCGATACAACTCTCCATTGCTTGAGTCGGGGTAAAATCTACTTCAGCACGCAAACCGACTACACATTGAGCAAAACGTACAGGTAACAAGCTACGACCACAATAATTTAAAACTTCCAGACCAACGGCTTCACGAGTGTAGCGGCTGATACCAACAACACAACTCCCTAGCTCTTCAGGACGCCGTGCTTGCCGACAACTTGCTAGGGCTTCAGATGCTGCAATTTGTGTTTGTCGTCCAATTCCGGTCACACAGGCAGACAAGTCCCCAGGACGTACCGCTTCAGCACAAGCTTGTGACGCTGTTTGTGCTGCAACACCCACACTCAAAAGTCGTCCAGCACATAAACGAAAATCATTTGTGTATGTAGTTGTGACAGCCAACCCTGATGAAGTCATTGCAAACCATCCAGCCACAGCAAACATTGGTGTGGCTAGCCCTGCAGTGACTCTAAAAATAACTGCTTTTAAGGCGTCTGCGCTTGCTTCAAGATGCTGTGCAGTATGTCCGGATCTGTGCCCAAGCGTGTGGGTATCTTTACTTTTTCTCTTGCCTAACATTATTTTTCCTTCTCCAAACACCCAAAGGTATGCTACCTCATGATAAAAGCCCACTTTGATGCTTGCAATACAGAGCAGCGAAGATGAGGGAGTGAGGGAGTGAGAAACTGGGGGGAGTGAGGAAGTTAAAGACCATTTCTGAGCTTTCCTGTTTGGGTCCTCATCATTCAATGCCTGATATCACAATCTTATTTAGGACTGCTATATAATTGTATGTCTGGGTAAAGTTAAGCAAGATAAAATTTAGGAAGCTCATGTCCCGATACAGAGGACCACGCCTTAGGGTTGTACGTCGCTTAGGCGACTTACCAGGATTAACTCGTAAAAGCGCTAGACGCGCCTATCCGCCAGGGCAACATGGTCAGAACCGCAAAAAACGTTCTGAATACGCCATCCGGTTGGAAGAAAAGCAAAAACTCCGTTTTAACTACGGTGTGACGGAAAAGCAATTGCTGCGTTATATACGCAAAGCGAGACGCGTTACCGGTTCTACTGGACAAGTGCTGCTACAATTGCTAGAAATGCGCTTGGATAATACTGTTTTCCGCATGGGTATGGCTCCCACTATTCCGGCGGCTCGCCAACTGGTGAATCACGGTCATGTCACAGTTAACGGTCGCGTTGTCAATATTGCCAGTTACCAATGCCGTGCCGGAGAGGAAATTGCCGTCAGAAACCGGGAAGCATCACGGAAGTTGGTGGAAGCTAACTTGCAATACCCTGGTTTGGCAAACTTACCCAACCATCTGGAGTTTGACAAAAACAAGATGCTTGGTAAAGTCAACAGCGTTATTGAACGCGAGTGGGTGGCGCTACAAATTAACGAACTGCTTGTGGTGGAATACTACTCACGTCAAGCGTAAAAAAGACAAAAGGCAAAAGGCGAAAGAAAAAGAAAAGATTTCTTTCTTTTTACTTTTGCCTTTCGGAAGGTTATCCACCAATTTGTGACATGGTGCGAGTATAAACACCAGTCGCTGTACCTGAATAACGTTGCTTAAAGTTAATATCTGGCTTAATTGCCAATAAGTTCCTAACCTGCTCCCGCAATTCGATAGTGCTGATACCTGCACGCAGAGCAGTTTTTAAGTCAATTTGATCAGTTTCATTTAATAAACAGGGACGCAGCCAGCCATCGGCGGAAAGACGCATCCGGTTGCAGCGATCGCAAAAACACTCCGACATCTGACTGATAAATCCCAGTGTCCCTTTCGCTCCCGGAATCTGAAACACATCAGCAGGTCCATTACCACGAACTTGGGATTCTGTCAATCCCCAACGTTGGCGGATGCGTTGGCGTAACTCTTCTGAAGATATCCAACTGCGATCGCCAAACAACTGCGAATTACCAATTGGCATAAACTCAATAAATCGCACGTGCCATTGTTTATCAATCGTCAACGCCGCAAGATCCAGAACTTCGTGGTCGTTGACACCAGGAATGACCACCACATTTAGCTTCAACGGGTCAAATCCTAGGCGATAAGCCGCATGAATCCCCTGCCAAACTTGTTCCCAGCGTGGACGACCGCGATTACCAATAATTTGGTCAAAGGTATCGGGATCAAGGGAATCTAAGCTAATATTGACGCGTCGCAAACCAGCATCATACAGGTTTTGCGCCATTGGAGCGAGTAAAAAGCCGTTTGTTGTCATCGAGAGGTCTTGAGTTTGGGGCAGAGATGCTATTGCTCTCACCAATTCCACCACACGGGGACGCAGTAAAGGTTCTCCCCCAGTCAAACGAAACCGGGTAAATCCAACGGGGATAAACACTTCTTCAATCAGGGTTAGCAGTTCCTTATCAGTCAACAACTGCTGCTTGAGGATGTAGTCAAGTTCTGCTCCCTCTGGCATACAGTATTGACAGCGGAAGTTACAGCGGTCAATTAAACTTATGCGGAGGTAATCTACCTGGTTCATGGTTTTATAGAATTATTTTATCGTCTATTTACACGAGATGATGTTTTTGTCAAGCTGTATAGGCTTGCTTTACGAATTTTATTTATATTCTTTTAAGGTAGCGTGTACTAAATATATTTGCGAAATGGCAATCCTAAATCATTAATTGGATAGAGGAGATTTTCGCTCGAACTTTGTGCTGATGTTGTATATACAAAATTGGTATATTCATTGTGTGGATATTTGGAAGAGATTGAGTGATACAACCGCAATCAAGTGAATCGGCAAACCGAAACCGCGATGTAACCATCAACATCCCGGCGTACCAAGCACAACGTGATTTAATTGACCGTGCAGCAGAAGCGTTTGTCTAATTTGTATCCACAAATAATGTGATCACAGTTAACATCTAGATCAATAATTCTATTTTCCTAAATGCGCTGGTTCAACCAAGACAGAAAATGAAACAAACAAAACAACTCACCGCAATCATTGAGCGCGAAGGAGACGGCTATGTATCTCTGTGTCCTGAACTTGATATTGCAAGCCAAGGTAGGACAATTGAGGAAGCACGGGATAATCTGGTTGAGGCGTTAGAACTCTTCTTTGAAACAGCAGCCCCCTCTGAAATCCAAGAACGACTGCATACAGAAGTTTTTGTGACACGCCTAGAGGTAAGCCTTGGGTAAGCTGCGTATTCTTTCTGGTGGGGAAGTTTGCAAAATTCTAGAGCAGCATGGCTTTGTACAGGTACGTCAGCGTGGTAGTCATATTATTATGCAACTGCAAACAGAAGACTCAACAATAACTGTTCCTGTCCCTGATCACGATGAGCTACGTACTGGCACTTTACGGTCTATTATTCGCCAGTCAGGACTTGCTCGCACCCTTTTTGAAGTGGACTAACTAATGCCAATGTGGCGTTTGCGTAGCGCCTGCTTTGCAGCATCGCCCCTAGATGCTTTGCACCATCGCACTACTGCATTAACAGCCAAAAGAAGTGCCATCGCTCCCCACCATCGCACTCCTTTCAACTTTATCTCCTGATTCTTCCTCTCTAATTTCCTCGCAAAGCTGGTTGTATGCGAGATATCTCAACTGCGCGGTTTAATTTAAGTCCGTTAACTTTGTTCCAGCCAGAATGCAAAGCGAGAACATAATAATTACCGCCAATATTGCCGATAATTGCGCCGCCAGAAGCCCCGCCTTTAGTATCGCAGTTGTGGTACAGTAAGTTATCTTTTTGCCGGAGAATGCTGCATCCCAAGTGAACGCCAGCAGTCATGCTTTCTCCAGCTGTAAATTCTTGATATTCCTTTTGCTTGGAGTTAGGAAAATCAGCAGAATAACCAACCAGAGCAAATTTTTGAATATCCCCTACAAGGTCGAAAGATGGTAAAGATTTCAAAGGGATAACACCGTATTTTTTCCCAAGAGGTCTGTCAAGTTTGATAATAGCCCAGTCATCTACATAATCTGCCATTGTCCCGCTTTTGAAGTATGTTCCAGGCGTAACAGTGGTTGCGTAAGCGATATCATTTTTATCGCGTACTTGACCGTTAATTAAATTTGGTAGAAAGGCCATCCCCCGACTAAGTTTACCAGTTTCAGGATTAACTACGCAGTGAGAATTAGTCAACACCAAATTATCAGCTATCAGCGTACCCGTGCAACTGTAGCCTTGACCGTCAGCATCTATCCCTTCGATTTTACCAGTTGAGTATGCCGTGGGTTGCAAAAAGTAGGTAGCGGTATTGGCTAAGTTGTGGGTTAGTTGCCCAGGTATAGTTCGCATCGAAATCAAATGCATTTAATGTGTCTGACTGGGGCACTAGTTTCATAATTTCCTCAGCCTCTTTCCGCGTTCCTTCGAGTCGCGGAATATTGCCCATGTCTATGTCTCTAGTTGCCCGCGTTAAGGCAGACTTGTCTAGATCAAGTGCGGAAGATGTATTCTGGGATGCCCCACGCTGGTTATTGTTTTTGAGAGAACGGTTTTGGGTAACTCTTGTAAAACGTTTATCTTTGTTGCTAAACACTGGATCAGCAAGAATGGCTAGGGACTTTGGTGCTTTTTGCCGTCCTTTTAGTTCTTGCCGGAGAATGTCAATGGTTGTAGCGGAAGGTAAACTAACTATTTCGTGGTTGAGTAGCAATGGTTGGTAATTTTCTGCGCTAACAGATGATTTTGGCACTGTCAGCACAGTGAAAGGAATGTATTGCAATGCACCATCAGCAACAATTAGCAAGCGTTTTTGACCCAAATCTTTTGCAACAGGAGCAAGAATGAGTTGACTAAGTTGATCGGCGGCTTTTGCTGTTTGTTCTGGGGAAACTTTATTCATCCCAGGGTCTCGTAAGAGTTTGCGTAACTCCTCTACTTTTTGCTCTATTTCTTTGCGTCCTGGGAGTTTGTAGCTTTGCATAGAATTTGGAGTCACCGCCCAAAGGTAGCTGCGTTCTTCACCGAGAGAATATTGCAATAGCAGCGTGTCCTTATCTAGCTGTTGCTGAATTTGTGGCAAAGTCAGGGGGTTGGGATACTTTAAATTTGCGTATTTTGGGCTAGTGGTGCGGATTTTTACTTGCAGTTCCTGGTATTGGTTGAGGAGATTTTCAATTTCTGTTTTCAGGGCTGCGGCTTGGCGTTCGTTTGCTTCGGTATTAGACAATGATAATAACCGTTTCTGTCGCGCTTCCAAACGAAACTGTAAGCGGCGTTCTTCTGCTAACAGCTGCGAGTTAGCACCTTTGCGGATATTAGCATTAGCTTCAGTTAAAAGTTCGATCAAACCACGAGCGCGGGAGCGTTCGCTGATGTGCAGTGCAAGAGCATCATATCCTTTTGATGGATTCTTTTTGTGCAACTGCATCAACAGGTCAATGTAGAATTTGTAATAACCTTGCACTGAGGCAAAGTAGGAAGTTCGCAAGTCTTGGTTGACAACTTTCGTGCGTAAATCTTCGATAATTTCAATAGCAGCTGAGATTTGTTTGAGGGATTGTTCTAAGTTGCCTCGGTTACGTTCTAGGGAAGCTATGTTACTAAGAGTAGTAGCTTCTGCACCCCTGTCGCCCACCGCACGAAGCAGTGGAAGTGCTTGGTTGTAGAATTCAAGTGCTTTTTGTTTTTCTCCTAAAGCGGAGTAAACTAGCCCGATATTGTTGAGTGTTCTAGCTTCTGCACCCCTGTCGCCCACCGCACGAAACAGTGGAAGTGCTTGATTGTAGAATTCAAGTGCTTTTTGTTTTTCTCCTAAAGTGTCGTAAACTAGCCCGATATTGTTGAGTGTTCTAGCTTCTCCACGCCTGTCGCCCACCGCACGAAACAGTGGAAGTGCTTGATTGTAAAATTCAAGTGCTTTTTGTTTTTCTCCTAAAGCGGAGTAAACTCCCCCGATATTATTGAGTGTTGTAGCTTCTCCACCCCTGTCGCCCACCGCACGAAACAGTGGAAGTGCTTGGTTGTAAAATTCAAGTGCTTTTTGTTTTTCTCCTAAAGTGTCGTAAACTCGCCCGATACTAAGAGAAGTAAGAGCTTGTTTTGCTTCATCCCCCACTTTCTGCCACAGTTGCAAAGCTACTTCCCATTTTTTAATCGCCTGTCTTAATGACTCTGCGCTACCTTCTTTGAAAAATGCAAGCCCTTCATCAAAAGCTTTTTGTGCTGCAGCACGAGTTGCATCTTGCGAATTTGTTACTGGCTGTTGTGCTATCTGCAAATTTGTGCTTCTAAATGTCGCCTCCACTGAGTCAGATAACAAAACCACACCCATCAACACAGCTAAACTATAACGAGAAAAATTGGAAAATGAGCAGCAAAAAATACATCGAAGCTTTTCACTTATGTTCATCTTAAAGCCTTAATAATTTATCAATAGCAGTGATGTGAATGCAAACGCAAATCCTGATATTTGTTGTTTCTTTAATTGTTTGAGAGATTCTCCGGCGAATGTAATGTTGATTGTACGACGCTCATTAACGCAAGCTAATATTGGTTTCTGTTTTCGTAACAAAATTATCAATAACCTTCAGAACATCAAGCTAATTGCAGTTTTGATGTAGCGAAAGCAGAACCCAACAAGTTGATTGATTTTCGCTTGGGTAAAGAAATGAAATGGGGAAAATAAAATAGGGATAAAAAATATAATCATTGGGAGGCAGCAGCCCACAGAAGTGCATTCCCATGCTGAGCATGGGAACGAGAGAAAACCGCCCCACCCCTTGGTAAGGGGTTGAAACCTTGGCAAGATCTTCTTCTGCAACTTAACCCAGACAGCAACTAAAATTGACATATCCCTATTCTGGTTGCTAAAGTGTCTGACTCTCTGCCGTTGCGCGAAAAGTATCTCGCCTTAATCGACGAAATTGTCCAAACCACGCTCAAGGGCAAGATTAGCTCTCAAGAGCAGGTTTATCAAATGTTGCTCAAAGGTGTGACTGCTGATACGGGGGAAGTTTTTGAACTGGTTTTGAGCGATCGCCTCAATTCCACTCAGCAACAAGTAGACACGGAAAAAGACGAACTCAAGCAAGCCAAAGCAACCCGGAGTCTGCGGGCAATCAAAACCATTCAAAGTCAATGGCAACGCGCTCAACAGCAAAATAAAACTACAGAAGCCATTGTCTCAGCATTTAGAGAAGTGACGACAGCCGAAGTCGGAAGTCGTCTGGCTGCATTCTTAGGTGCTATCGACTTCAACCGCAAGAATCCACTGAATTTGCAACAAATCCAGCAAGTGTCAAAATCCTTACAACAATTTGCCCAAGCTGATTCGGATTTCCAGGAAATATCAGATGGTATAAACCGTGGCATTATTGGTTGGCAGCGACTGCAAGACCACTTAGTCAGTTGGATGTACGATCAAAGCCGGGAATCACTAGGATTTGGTGGTGTACCTGGAGAACGTGGTCCTTGGGCAACTTGGGCAAAGCAAGTGAATGGCGAGTTTCCTAAAGCACTGTTTCGCTACTTAGCTTTGGAGAAGTCTGCAATTGAATTTGCACAACAGCATACCAGTGTCAGCCTGCGTGATTGGGTGGAGATGGCAGTCATTTTGCAGTACTTGCAACGGGGCTTAATCAACTGGTTTGACCAACAGCCTTACAATGTTAAAGCAGGCTCTAAGTTGTCGATTTCGACTTTCTTGACGTTTGCAGTGATTTGGAGTCAACTAGCAAGTGGCTTTGGTAGTGCTGCATCAATATACAGCGCTGGTTGTTCTCAAGTGATGGTGCAAATTCTGCGAACCTTTGCACAGCGTTCATACTTTCCCTTGTACGGCGGAATTTTTGCTTCTTTTTCTGGGAAGTACTTACGAGATGCGCTGAATTATTTGGATGAACCGTTGCGTCAAGTGGAAGGAACTCAAGAAAAAGCACGAATTTTGACACTTTTAGGCTCTTCTCAACGAGCATTCGGGCAATATAAGCGTTCTGTGCAATTTCATCAACAAGCTTTGGAGATAGCACGCAGTGCAGGCGATCGCGTTTGTGAAATTGCCAATCTCAACCACCTCAGCCGTACCCACGTTGCCCAAAAAATGTATCCTGAAGCAATTGACTTTAGCCAACGCGCCTTAATACTGAGTCGGCAAACAGGCGATCGCACAGGCGAAGCAAATGCCTTGGTAAACTTGGGATACAGCGAAGTTATGCAAGCCCAGCAACTGGAACAACTAGAACCAGAAGTTTATGAGACAGCAATTAACTACTTGCAACAAGGTTTAACACTCTCGGAACGGCTGGGCGATGTTCAAAGTAAAGCTTTGTGTTTCAGTAGTTTGGGTGTAGCCTATGTCATCATCGAGCAACCTCAAACAGCAATTAAATATTTAGAAGACGGCTTTCAAGCAGCACAAATTTCTGGTGATTTGTATCTTCAAGGTTTGAACTTATCTAATTTAGGCGAAGCTTATTATTATTTACCAGACCAAGAAAAAGCAATTTATGCTGGTTGTTTGGGAATGTATTTATTAAACCAAATCGCTTCAAATGAATGGCAAAAATCTGCGGGTTGGCTCATAATTTTACAAGGACAAATAGGGGAAGAATCTTTCAGAAATTTATTGCAGAAAAATCGTTCTAAAATAATTGCTGTCATTGGTGTAGATGGGTATGATTACATTCCACAACTGTTGGAGGAATATAGGAATCCGAAGAACTGATTTGTCAAAAATTAAAGGTGTAATACCCTTTCACAAAAATCCTGATACATTTGACATCCCCTACATCCCCTACTCCCCCCACCACCCCCCCCCCCCCCACCCCCCCACATCCCCTACTCCCCCTACTTCCCCTACTTCCCCTACTCCCCCTACTCCCCCTACTCCCCTTTTTTTACTACTTCACCAGCATATTCGCACACAAAATCCCAGACGCTGCTACTGCAGGTACACCAATTCCTGGCGTAGTGCTATCACCGACGCGATATAATCCCTGTATTGGTGTGTGTGATCCCGGAAACATGCCCTGTCCCGCTTGAATAGCCGGACCATAAGTTCCCTGATACCTTCGTAGATAATAAGCATGGGTTAAGGGTGTGCCAATAAGTTCCAACACAACACGCTCTCTGATATCTGGAATAATTTGCTCTAAGGCACGATATAAAGTTTGCGCTTTCTGTTGCTTCTTGTGTTCATATTCGTCGTTCCGTTCCCATCCCGCATATGGTTCTAGGGTGTAAGCGTGAACCACATGATGTCCCTCTGGGGCAAGTGTTGCATCCCACACACTAGGAATTGAGATCATGCAAGTATTTCCCGGTACTGTGATATCCTTGTCACTGTCGTGAACGACGACATGATGTCCTGTTAAGTTTTCCAAACCATCTGCACGAATACCTAAATGTAAATGCATAAAGCTATCAACTGGTGGTGTATTCAATGCAGCTTTGCTAAAAGACGAGGGCAAATCCTCAGGACGTAACAGTTTGGTGTAAGTGTCCCAAATACTGGCATTGGAAATCACAATGGGTGCTTTGAGGATTTCACCTTTTGTCAACTGGACACCAAGAACTTTGCGATTCTCAACTAAGATTTGCTCTACATGATGTCCCAAAAGCAACTGACTACCCCAACGTTCCAAGCCCCGCACCAAAGCCTTGACAATAGCCGCACTCCCACCCACAGGATACTCAACCCCAGCACGGGAGCGTTCACCTAACACAAAAGCTACTTCTGGAGCAATCGTGCCATGTGCTTTTAAACCAGATAGTAAAAAGCATTCTAGGTCGATAAGTCGCCGTATCCACGGGTCTTGTACTGTTGCATCCATCACAGAACCGACAGATGCTTGAACAAGAGGCAAATGAGGTACCATCTTTAACAAAGAGGGTAAGTAACGTCCGATTAATATGGGAATCACCTGCCAATCTGCTCGTAAAGCTAGGGTAGGAATACCTTTCATCGCGTCGTACAATGGTAACAAGCGTTCCTCAAAGCGCTTGAGTTCCTTCGCTCCTTGGGGCGTAATTTTCGTTAATTCTTCACGGTAACGCGACTGATTGCTATAAACAGGTAAACTCGCTTCAGGAAAATGGTAGAGTCCAAGGGGGTCGTAAGGTACAGATTCTAAAGATTCGCCCAAAACGTCAAGAACTTGTTTGACGGGATTCAAACTTCCGGCACTTGTCAGACCACAATAGAATGAGGGACCGGAATCAAATTCAAATCCCCGTCGTCTGAAGGTATGAGCAGCACCCCCAGGGATTGTATGGCTTTCACAGACAATTACTCGCTTACCGTAACGCGCAAGTAATGCAGCAGCTGTTAACCCGCCAATACCACTACCGATAACAATGACATCACTATCCTGCATTTTTGTTATTTGTCCGCTGCTTTGCGAAGTCCAGGGTCAAGAGTTCAAAATTTAGAGTAACTTATTTTAACTAATGACTAATGACGAATGACTGAACCTTTGATTGAACTAAAAGGCGTTTCTAAATCCTTTGGTAACAATAAGGTTTTAGATAACGTGGATTTGACGATTTACCGTGGCGAAGCACTAGGAATTATCGGTCCTAGTGGTACTGGTAAATCAACAATTTTACGGGTAATTGCTGGGTTAATTGCTCTTGATTCTGGAGACGTTTTTATTAAAGGAGTGCACCGAGAAGGATTGATTGAGGATGGAACAGATCCAGTTGGTATTGGTATGGTGTTTCAGCAAGCGGCGTTGTTCGATTCTTTAACGGTGGAGGAGAATGTGGGTTTTTCACTTTATCAATACTCAAAACTGCGGCGTTCTCGGATTCGAGAACTTGTTCATGAGAAATTGGAGATGGTGGGGTTATCAGAAATAGGCGATCGCTACCCAGCCGAACTATCTGGAGGTATGCGAAAACGAGTCAGCTTTGCTCGTGCTATTATGTCTAACCCCGATAATCCCAAATCAGCTCCAGAAGTTTTACTGTACGATGAACCAACAGCCGGACTTGATCCCATTGCTTCTACTGTGATAGAAGATTTGATTCGGCAGTTGCAATGTATACAGGGAAGCTGTAATACCTACGCTATTGTCACTCATCAACAAAGCACTATTCGTCGCACAGCTGACAAGGTGGTGTTTCTCTACGAAGGTAAAGTGCAATGGGAAGGTAGTGTCAGTGAAATAGATACTACAGACGATCCTTTGATTCGACAATTTATTAGTGGAAATGTTTCTGGACCAATTCACATTGCTGGTTAGAGTAATTTTGGATTTGGGATTTTAGATAGAAGAAAAACCTACAACCTCAAATCTACAATCTAAAATCCATAGCTGAGGAAAAAGAAAATGCGAGGTTTATTAACAAGCCGCTTCGCCTCTGCGCGAACTTTTCGAGAAGGTTCTGTTGGGTTGTTGCTTTTGTTGGGACTGGGAGTGTTTGGGTTAATCATATTATGGCTAACTAAATTTAGTCTTGATCGTAATTCATACAAAGCTATTGTGGAATTTGCGAATGCAGGCGGTATTCAAAAAGGAGCACCAGTCCGGTACAGGGGTGTAAAAGTAGGCACCATTTCTGCCATTCGACCAGGAGCAAATAACGTTGAGGTGGAAATTGAAATTACCAAACCCAAGCTGATTATGCCTAGCAATGTCTCAGTTGAAGCTAATCAGTCTGGATTGATTGGCGAAAACATTCTTGACATCACACCCAAAACGGAGCTCCCTCCTGGATCTGTAGTAGGCAAACCCTTAGATAAAAATTGTAACCCTCAAATTATTGTCTGTAATAATTCTCGCTTAAAAGGTCAGATTGGAATCAGTACAGATGAACTTATTCGTTCAAGCACTCAGTTAGCAACTGTATACAGTGACCAGAAATTCTACAGTAATGTGAATAGAGCTGTAGAAAATACTGCAGTTGCTGCTGCAAATATTGCTGAGTTAAGTCGTAACTTCACTGTTTTAAGCAAAAACCTTCAACAACAACTAAACTCCTTTTCAGCCACGACTAATACAGTTCAAAAAGCAACAACTCAACTGAGTGCATCCAGTACTAAAACTCTGAGTCAATTCGGTAATACTGCAGACCAATTTAGTTCCACCGCCAAAGAACTTCGTTTAACAAACACTCAAGTTAGTAAGCTGATTAATAATCTTGATAATCTAGTTACTAGCAACCGCTCTTCACTTGTTGCAGCCTTAAACAATATCACCGAAACTAGCAATCAATTACGTAAAACAGTTAGCAGTCTTTCACCTGCTGTTAATCGTGTAACTCAAGGAGAATTAATCAAAAATTTAGAAACTTTGTCTGCAAATGCTGCACAAGCTTCTGCTAATTTGCGCCAAATCTCCAACAGCCTCAACAACCCTAATAACGTGGTGGTTCTGCAACAAACTTTAGATTCTGCACGGGTGACATTTGAAAACACCCAAAAGATTACATCTGATTTAGATGAGTTGACAGGAGATCCAGCTTTTCGGAAAAATTTACGACAACTTGTTAATGGTTTAAGTAGCTTGGTCTCCTCCACACAGCAGATACAAGAGCACACACAAATTGCTAGTACTCTAGACTCAGTCAAAGCTGTTGTTAACAATTCTAATGTGGCAATTTCCGTACCCAAGACAAACCAAGAGCAGACGTCATTTAGTATCCCATTGACAGTTACCAAAAGTGCTGAGAAAACGTTTCAACCTAGCACTATTACTGTGACGAATTCCACCCCAAGCACTCGTCAACAGCAGATGATGTTCGATCTCTCACCTGGTGCAGCCAAAAGTGCTGAGAAAACCTTTCAGCCTACTACTATTACTGTGACGAATTCCACCCCAAGCACTCGTCAACAGCAGATGATGTTTGATCTCTCACCTGGTGCGACTAAAAGTGCCAAGAAAACGTTTGAGCCTACTACTATTACTGTGACGAATTCCACACCAAGCACTCGTCAACAATCAGTTGATACTAAGAGTGCTAGTAAGCAGCCTCAACCTACTAGTGTTGAGGTGACTCCCTCTTTAGCTCAAGAAAACCTGTTGAGGAAATTGAGGGAACATCGTCAGCAGGAGAAGTTGGGAGAGTAGAGGACAAACCTAGGAAAATCCCAGAACTTGGAGGTTTTTCCAATTCTTGCCAGTACTAATTCCAATCTTCTTCTTCTTTTTTCCCGCGACTTTTGTAAATACCCCCACGACTGTGTAAGGCGCGTGTTTTCTCAAAAAGTTCCTCTTCGCTTAGATTCCACTGCACCAGAATCTTATCCAAATCGCTTTGAATATCTCTTGCACCAGGAAAACTGGAATAGCGAATTCGCAATCTAGCTAATTCTGCTAAATTATAATCAGTTGCCTCACCAACCAATAAATTCTCAATGATGGGGCGATCGCGATTGTACAACGGGTGCTGTTGGTCTTTATTAGCTTTACTCATCACAGATTCTAGGTTCTCTACGGGGAGTTGTAAGTGAAGCGCTCTTTGTTGTAATATAAACTACTACTCACCATTAACTCCTGACTACTAATTATTATCCGTCTGTTCGCTTGTATTCGCGCTCCTGACGGGTAACACGCCTAAACTCTTACGGCTCTCACTACTGTCACTCGACTTTAAATAAAGATACATTATCTATAAGAAAGTACACAAAAATTCAGGTGAGGGTGAATCTTAGATAGTGATGAGTGCGAATTGTGTGCTGAGTGACGAGAACCGAGTGCTAAATAAAATGTATCAAACTAGCACCCGCCATTCACATTCCTCAGAACTACCGTCAAGCTTCATTCTCTATACTACTGAAATCACCTTTAGCCCAAGCAGCAAGGGAGCACAAACCCAATATGTTTGAACACTTCACATCCGAAGCCATTAAAGTTATTATGCTAGCCCAGGAAGAGGCGCGCCGCCTGGGACACAATTTCGTAGGGACGGAGCAAATTCTCCTCGGGCTGATTGGAGAAGGATCAGGGGTTGCTGCCAAAGTGCTGACCGACTTGGGCGTTACCCTCAAAGATGCACGTCGCGAAGTCGAAAGAATTATAGGTCGGGGTTCTGGTTTTGTACCCCCGGAAATTCCTTTTACTCCCAAGGTGAAAAGTTTATTTGAGCAAGGCTTTAAGGAAGCTCGCAGCCTGGGAAATAATTATATAGGTACTGAACACTTACTCTTGGGATTGACTGAAGCTGGTGAGGGTGTCGCCGCTAAAGTCCTGCAAAATTTGGGGCTTGATTTGTCGCAAATCCGTACTGCAGTGATTCGTCAGTTGGGTGAGGCGACATCTGTTTCCGGTTCCCGTGGCGGCGGTTCAAAACGTACCCAAAATTTAACTTTAGAGGAATTTGGTAGAAATCTTACCAAACAAGCGCAAGAAGGCAATCTCGACCCTGTTGTCGGTCGTGAGAAGGAAATTGAGCGTGCTGTCCAGATTTTGGGACGGCGCACTAAGAATAATCCTGTGCTGATTGGGGAACCAGGTGTTGGTAAAACAGCGATCGCCGAAGGTCTTGCCCAACGCATTGTAAACCAAGATGTTCCCGACATTCTACAAGACAAACAAGTCATCAGCCTCGACATGGGGTCACTAGTGGCTGGTACTCGCTTCCGTGGCGATTTTGAAGAACGCCTCAAGAAAATCATGGATGAAATCCGCACAGCAGGTAATATCATCCTGGTGATAGATGAAGTTCACACTTTGGTTGGTGCAGGTGGCACAGAAGGTGGTATGGATGCAGCTAACATCCTGAAACCCGCATTGGCACGAGGTGAACTCCAGTGTATTGGCGCAACCACTCTTGATGAGTACCGTCAACACATTGAGCGCGATGCAGCCCTAGAGCGTCGTTTCCAACCGATTATGATCGGTGAACCATCGGTTGAAGAAACCATCCAGATATTATACGGGTTGCGCTCTGCTTACGAGCAGCACCACAAAGTTCAAATCTCTGATGCGGCTGTTGTTGCTGCAGCTAACTTGTCAGATCGCTACATTAGCGATCGCTTCTTACCTGATAAAGCCATTGACTTGATTGATGAAGCAGGTTCTCGTGTTCACCTACGGAACTCTATCAAGTCCGAAGATCGCGAACTCAAGCGCGAATTGGCGCTAGTGACTAAGCAAAAACAGGAAGCTGTTAAAACTCAGGACTTTGATAAAGCTGGTAAACTGCGCGATCAAGAGTTGGAACTCGAAACAAAATTGCGCATTGCACAAGATGCTCAATCTGTCAATAGCCCAATTGTTGATGAGGAAGATATTGCTCAGATTGTCGCTTCTTGGACTGGTGTCCCAGTCAACAAGTTGACTGAATCGGAATCAGAGATGCTGCTGCACTTAGAAGACACTCTTCACCAGCGTCTCATCGGTCAAGAGCAAGCAGTGACTGCAGTTTCTAAATCCATCCGTCGCGCTAGAGTTGGGTTAAAGAATCCTAACCGACCGATTGCAAGCTTTATCTTCTCTGGTCCCACAGGAGTTGGTAAGACAGAACTAGCCAAAGCATTGGCTTCTTACTTCTTTGGTGCTGAAGATGCGATGATTCGTGTGGATATGTCCGAATTCATGGAACGCCACACGGTTTCTAAGCTGATTGGTTCACCTCCTGGTTTCGTTGGATACGACGAAGGTGGACAACTGACTGAAGCAGTACGTCGCAAACCCTATACGGTAGTGCTTTTCGACGAAATCGAAAAAGCGCATCCCGATGTGTTCAATATGCTGCTGCAAATCTTGGATGACGGTCGTCTTACTGATGCGAAAGGTCGGACTGTGGACTTCAAGAACACACTCATTATCATGACCTCTAACATCGGTTCTAAGGTGATTGAAAAAGGTGGCGGTGGTTTGGGCTTCCAGTTTGGCGAAGATGAAGCTGAGGCGACTTACAACCGGATAAAAATGCTGGTGAACGAAGAACTCAAATCATACTTCCGTCCAGAATTCCTCAACCGTCTTGATGAGATTATTGTCTTCACTCAACTTAAGAAAGATGAAATCAAGCAAATTGCTGATATCATGTTGCGCGAAATCGCAAGCCGCTTGACTGAGAAGGGAATAAGTTTGGAAGTGAGCGATCGCTTCAAAGACCGTGTACTACAAGAAGGCTACAACCCCAGCTACGGCGCAAGACCGTTACGTCGGGCGATTATGCGCCTCTTGGAAGATTCTCTGGCTGAAGCCATGCTTTCAGGTGAGATTACAGAAGGTGACACAGCTATTGTGGATGTGGACGATGACGGTCAAGTCAAAGTCAACAAGTCTGAGAAGCGAGAGCTGTTACTGGCAAATCTTGGCTAAGATTCGGTAAAATATCGCTTTTTGGAGTCACATTCTGATAGATGCGCTTTTGAATTGACTCTGTATACACATCTGGTGTAGGGTGGGCATGGGTTATGCTCACCCTATTCTTGTCAAGATGACTTTTTTGCCAAAGAAGATGTTCAGGCATCAGAAGCTCAAGATTAGATTGCCAAATGTACGAACCGTTGCGCTTGTTTATTCAGGAAATTTCTCCTAACTTCAAAATTGACTGGATACTGGTTGAACCTCTTTTAGAGTCAAGAAAGCTTAATAAGGGAGAGTTCCTGTTTCGAGAGGGTGATATTTGTGAGTTTGTTGGTTTGACGCTAAAAGGCTGTCTAAGAATGTTTTTTCTAAAAGACGGCAAAGAACTGACGTTGTTTTTTCATCCTGAAAATCATACCTTAGGTGACTACGAAAGTTTCCGGCTGCAACGTCCCGCTTGTTTTTCCTGTCAGGCGATTGAAGATTCACAAGTGTTAATTGTGAATCAACAGGTTATTCAAGCCTTAGAGTCAGCGCCGGATGGTCAGAAGTTATTGCGGCTGATAGTAGAATATTTAGCTTTTCGGTTGCGTGATCGCCTAATGTCTTTGTACCGGGATACTCCTGAACAGCGTTATCTTCACCTACTCAAGACTGAGCCACATCTATTAGAGCGCATTCCGCAACACTATCTTGCGTCGCATCTTGGTATTGAACCGGAATCGCTAAGCCGTTTGAAGCGGAGAGTTTATCACAGGGGTATTTCTTAACCCAAGTCAATGCAGGGGGTGATATGCGCCTTGTAGTATGAGACTGCCGCAACAGAGATACATTATGGAAATTAACTCCAAAGCACCAGCTATTTCTCGACATGAAATTATGATTAACGCCTCAAGCGAGACGATATGGCAGACCCTTACTGACATCAATCATTGGAATGTTTGGTATCCGAATATTTCAGAGTCCAAACTAGAAGGACTGCTTGAGCCTGGTTCTGTATTTCGTTGGAAATCAGGTGGGACTGCTATTCTATCAACACTACAAGAAGTTGAACCATCACGTCGAATTAGCTGGACAGGTAAGGCAATAGGCACGCAAGCCATTCACATATGGATACTTGAACCGCATGAAAAAGGTGTGCTCGTCAGAACTGAGGAATCATTTGAAGGTTGGTTGGTACGTCTGTTAAGAGGCATGATGCAACAGATGCTTGATACGTCGCTTCAAACATGGTTACAACATCTCAAACAGAAGGTTGAACAGGCAGCCTAACAACTGTGTTGCTGCGGGTCGTAATTTGCCAGTACATGAAATTGCAGAGGGTGATCCCAATCGGGGATTTTGATCAGCACTTCATCGTGATACTCATAGTCCAAAATCTTCAGTAGGTATTTGACCAACAAATTCATGAGGCTCTGGATTTTGCAAAGTATTTTGGTCAGCTTCTGCCTATAGTTCCAGCTCTTCTTTCATGGTTAGTAGTAGGGTGCGTTATGCCTCTGGCTAACGCACCATTAGAAGGCTTTGGTGCGTTATGCTATGCAATAACACACCCTACAAATACTACAGATACTACCGTTATTATGGATTTGACTGCCCAATTGAAATTATTTCGTCAAGATGCGTACGACGACTTGTGCAAGCCTGCTGCAACATTTGAACTAATATTCTAAGTTGTAAACTGGGAGCCAACAAGCATTGTACCGATACCAACATCAGTGAAGATTTCCAGTAGCAGTGCGTGTGGAATGCGACCATCAATGATATGAGCTGCACGGACTCCTTGGGCCAGCGATCGCACACAACAATTAACTTTAGGAATCATCCCACCACTAACAACACCTGTTGTAATCAACTCGCGTGCTTCTTGAATGTCTACTCTTTGAATCAGGGTAGAAGGATCTTTATAATCTTTGAGAATTCCCCTGGTATCCGTCAGCAAAATCAACTTTTCCGCCCCTATTGCTGCTGCTATCTCTCCTGCAACAGTATCTGCATTAATATTGTAAGGTTGTCCTGTCTCGTCTGCTGCAACGCTAGACACGACAGGAATATAGCCATTATTAACTAGTGTTTCCAAGATTTTGGTATCGACAGAGCAAACTTCTCCCACAAAACCGATACCTTCTTCACCTTGAGGTCTAGCCCTGATTAAGTTACCATCTTTGCCGCACATTCCCACTGCTGAACCACCAGCTTTGCTAATCAAGGTAACTATTTCTTTATTAACTCGACCAACTAACACCATTTCCACAACATCCATTGTAGGAGCATCAGTCACTCGCAAACCATTTTTAAATTGGGCTTCGATTCCCAGTTTACCCAGCCAACTATTAATTTCTGGTCCACCGCCATGCACCACAATTGGTCGTAAACCAACACAAGATAGGAATACGATGTCACGGATGACTTTATCTTTAAGATTACTATCTTTCATTGCCGCGCCACCGTATTTGACGACAATGGTTCGACCACTAAATTGTTGAATGTAGGGTAGTGCTTCGCTTAGCACTTCTACCCGGCTGGCGGCATCCTGCTTGATCATGTACTCAGTTTCGCTGACCATCATGGGAAGCTATTGTATAGATATTGCGGTTTTAGTTTCGCTCAAGAAAATCCTAATATTATAGTTAAAGTATTATCTACCTACAAAATTAAAATTTTCATATTTACTAAAAATTGTTAACTTTTATGATTATTCAGTAGACAAAACTCCAGGTTTAAGAACGCTAGGAATTTGCTCTATAATTTTTGTGGCAATTTCTTCTGGGGTTTCTCCTTCGTTTACGGTAATTCGCAAATCTGCTTGTCGGTAAAGATGTTGTCTTTGTTCCAGGAGAAATTGCAGCTTTGCCTTGCGGTCAACATTTTGCAGCAGTGGTCTTGTTGTATCTTCTGCTAATCGAGCGCAAAGTATTTCCACTGATGCATCCAGCCAGACAATTAAACCATGGTGTAGGTAACTCCAGTTTTGTTGCTGTACAACAATACCTCCACCTGTTGCGATGACAAGCTTGGTGAAAGCACAAACTTGTGAGAGTACCTGACTTTCCAATTGGCGAAACGCTGGTTCTCCAAGTTCCGCAAATAATTCAGTTATCGATTTTCCACCGCCAGCCTTCTCTACACA
This sequence comes from Brasilonema octagenarum UFV-OR1, assembly GCF_963888615.1. NCBI lineage: Bacteria > Bacillati > Cyanobacteriota > Cyanophyceae > Nostocales > Scytonemataceae > Brasilonema > Brasilonema octagenarum. The sequence continues at coordinate 77,969 of NZ_CAWPKW010000109.1, forward strand.
AGTGTCAATATCAACAAATCCGTAGCCCAAATGCTGCCCTAATAAGCGTCCTACAGTCGTTTTGCCAACGCCCATCATGCCAATTAGGTACAGATTAACGCCTTTTAACAAGTCAATAGTCATGTTTGTTTGTAGTTGCGCTTCAGCATTAAGACGAACTACTTCTGACTCTACTTTAAATCTATTTTTAGCTTCTGTAAATTCCTTGTCTACTTTATTGAAACGACATACCATCACTACCGTTATTTATTTCAAGTTGCTGAACCAAAAAATATAATTATTATTTATAAAAAATTAGCTTTTAAATGCAATGAACTTATATCATTTTAGTAATATTTGTTAGGTTACTTGCCTATTGTTACTTGCGTATTTTTGGGCTTATATACAAATTCAATAAATCTTGATTGAAACTTTATCGTGATTATGTCGGTCAACATATACGAGCGTGACTACCACTGAACGGTACACTTGTGTGTACTAAATAAGACCATACTTATCACGACACTACATTGGTGTCACACGAATGAGTTGCACTAACTTGTAGTCAACAAACCAGTGTTTTCGATCAAGGTGTAAAAGATGACAACATTTCATAACAAATACAAAAAATATCTCTTAACTAAGCCGTTGAGGCACAAAGCCATTGCATATTTTATCAAGAACAACCTGATTAAATAACTGTGCCATAACTGTGGTCGTTTGAGGTTTCAACCATGATTCGGATTCGAGATGTTGTGCAAAAAGCTTTAGCAACTGGCTATTTGACCGTTGAGGCAGAAAATGAATTGCGACAGCTGCTGACAACCCGGTATGATCTTGAAGATTTAAATGCTTTCATGACCTTGCAGGAAGCTGCCATGACCGGAAAAGTTAAGCAGGAGTCACGTGGGGGATGTGGAATTTAATAGGTAGTATTCTATTCTACTCAACGACGGGGACGCTTGTCTTGATCTTCAATATCCTCATCGAGAAATCCCCAATCATCATCCTGAGCTTGATTGGTTTGAGCTTGATTGGTCGTTGGTGGTTGATAAGGGGGGATAATAACTCGATAATCAGCATCGTAAACGGATTCAGTTTTCCCGACGCCAGAATTTTTCGGTTCGCGGTAGCTGTAGGAGTAAGCTGAATCTGACTTGTTAGTGCTTGATGGTTGTTGTTGAGGTTCATAAGTCTTAGAGTCCCTCACCTGTGTGTTTTGAGAATTGGGTGTAGGTGCTTGTTCTTTTTTTTCTTCAAAGTCCCAATCATCTGTGCTGTTATCTGTTTCCCAATCATTAAGTGGATCACTATTTCGTGTTGACTCACTTTTACGACTTGATGATGAAGGAGAAGGACGAGGTGTTGGTTCTTCCTTAGGAGTTTGATTCTTTGCTGTGGAAGTTGTGGCTGTTCTGACTGGGGTTTGACGTTGTTGTCCCGCGAAAAAGTTAGAGAAGTTAAATAAGCTTGTGACGAATACAGTGGTAAAAGCACCCGCTGTAGTACTGAATAAAATCCAAATCGCCAGTGGTAATGCTTTAGATTTCATTCCCAAAAATACCAATGGGAGGACAGGTGACAAGTTTTGCACCACTAAAAGCGTTAGTCCTCCTAACACGGTCATTAACAAAAATAAACGAAATACAGCCATAGTTGTTTAGTCATTAGTCATTAGTCATTAGTCATTAGTCATTAGTGAGACCAGTGCTGCGGGAGGGTTTCCCTCCGCAGGCATCTGGTGAGTCCAGCGCTGCGGGAGGGTTTCCCTCCGCAGGCGACTGGCGAACCCGAAGGGCGAACCCGAAGGGTCATGAGCCATTAGTCAAATTTTGACTTTTGACCTTTACGGGGAAGATCTCCTGTCTCGCTGTGATAGCCCTGCGGGTAACTCAATAGCCCTATCTCCACTATTTTGACTAATCTTGACGACCTTGCCATCTTTGAATAGGTATACAATCGATATCTAGTTGATCCAATGCACGGGCAACCACAAAATCAACTAAATCCTCAATGGTTTTGGGATTGTGATACCAGGCAGGAATGGCAGGAACAATTCTGGCTCCGGCTTCGGCTAAAGTCGTTAAATTACGAAGGTGAATTAAGCTAAAGGGAGTTTCACGAGGAACGAGAATCAATTTTCGTCCCTCCTTAAGTTGGACATCCGCTGCTCGTTCGAGTAAGTCGGAACTTAAACCAGCTGCCAGTTTGGCTACAGTAGCCATACTGCATGGCATCACAATCATTCCTAGAGTGCGAAAGGAACCACTGGCAATGTTTGCCCCAACATTACTCCAAGAATGACAACATAGTTTGCCGATCCCTTCGACTCCGGTTTGCTGTCGCCAAAATTGCTCTTGTTGAGTCGGTTCTGGTGGCATACGAATATTCTGCTCAGATTGCCAAACCATGTAAGTTGACTTGGAAGCAACTAATTCAACTGCATACTCAGCTTCTAGCAGAAATTTAAGAGCACGAACCGCGTAAATCAGACCAGATGCACCTGATACGCCTAAAATGAGTGGTTTTGTATGAATTGACACGTATTTTTATAGCAAGACTTACTGGAGATTGGAAATTAGGAATGTTGTTACTTCTTAATTGTTAGTTGTTAATTATTAAGTAGTTCAATAGTGCGGAGTGCAACCCAAGGGGTGTTAGTGGGAATTGAGATCCCCACTAATTTTTTCCCCTAGGCGCGACGCCACAATAAGTGTGTTCGCGTAGCGTCTTTGTCAGGAAAGGGAAACAAGGACTATGGCACAAAGTGCTACGCTACGCGCTTGCTGTACTGGCTCACGCCACATGCCTCAACGCTTAAAGTCGCGGACGGCAGTGGCTCCCCTATTGCCTTATCCCCCATACTCTTAGTTTTTGACAAAATATCAAAAACCAAAAACACAAAATTTTTTGAATCAGCGTAAAATGGGTGCCCGTAGCGGCTCAGGGCATATTTTGAATTCCGTAAAGCGGTGCTCGTCTTTTTATTCCTCCTCAGGATACAGGTCTAACTCATCAGGCTCAATAGTTTCATGTGATAAGTAAAGGTTTGTATCTTCTCCATTCGAGAAGCTGACATCTTTACCAAAAACTGGCATGCCATCGCTGCCAACAGTGACTAAATCGATTTGCTGGCGATAATAATCAACACTCTTAACCTGTACAGCTACGCGATCGCCTAATCTATAGGATGCACGATTTTTGCGACCAAATAACGCCTGCTGTCTGGCGCGATACTCATACCAATCGTCTTTGAGAGAACTGACGTGGACAAGTCCTTCTACTCGTAGAGGTACGCGAGGATTGCTAACTGAGTTTAACACAGTTGGTGGAACTTCAATTTCTACAAAAAACCCGTAGGACTGCACACCTGTGATCACACCAGTGAAAACTTCGCTGATACGCTGTTTCATCAGTGAGGCTCTTTGCAATCCTGCTAAATCGGCTTCTGCTTCTTGAACTTCTTTTTCTCTATCGTTGAGCTGAATAATCACCCTTGTCAAATCGCTTTGGAGTTCTTGTTGCAATTCTGGCGGTAGGACGTTCCAGTTGATTTCACCGTGGCTGTTTGAGTGGCGCAGGTTAACACGCTCTTTGACACGGGTGGTGCGGCGATCGCGTCCGTGTTCAAGTAATGTATAAAATACCCTTTGCATCAGTAAATCTGGGTAACGCCGCAAAGGAGAAGTGAAATGAACGTACTCTGGTAAAGACAAGCCAAAGTGAGGTCCTTTGGTTGTACTATACGTAGCTGGCTTGAGTGTATCTTGCAACAAATAGGTCAGAACTTGCTCGGATGCTGAATCTGCGAAAACTCTGGTCAACTGTTGATAGTCGAGGGGTTGGACATCTGTTTCTGGATCTAGTGACAATTCGACGCCCAAGTTAATTGCTAATTTCAGCATTTCTTGCACATCTTCGGCATCAGGTGCGCTTTGAACTCGCCAAATAGCTGGGATACCCAAAGCATTAAAGTGGGTTGCTATAAGTTGGTTAACCAGTAGCACAAACTCAGTTAACAAGGAGTGCACAGGTAAGTCATTCACCATCACACACCCCATAGCGCCTTCATCATAGTATGGGTTTTGGTTTGGTGGCAAATTTAACTGCAAGCACCCACGGTTCGATCGTACCTCTTTTAACAAGTAGCGCAAACTATCGAGTTGTTGCACCATCTCTACAAAGGAGGATGAGACTTTGGTTGACTCGTTTGTGAGAATTGCTTCTACTTGTTCTTCACTCAGTGATGCGTCTACTTTGACAACGCTGGGTTGTACTTCCCATTCTCCAACTTGTCCTGATTTTGAATCAATTGTTATTAAGAATGAAATCGCTAAGCGATCGGTTTTAGGTACTAAAGCACAGCGTTCAGCAACACCTTCTGGCAACATTGACAGTACCAGTTCTCCCAGATAAACTGAGCGACCGCGCTTTAGTGCTTCTCGGTCTAGGGCTTCGTCTGGTTGAATAAAATGAGAAAGATCTGCAATATGAAAGCCCAACTGCCAATGTTCTTCACTTGTTTTTTCCAAGGTGAAAGCATTTTCGACCATCGTTGAGTCATTACTGTTGCCAATAATACTCAATGTTAACAGAGGTCGCAAATCGAGGCGATTCTTTAAATCAGCTTTTAGCAGCTTTTTGGGTAATTTTGAGGCTGCTTCCTGTACGGATTCTGGAAAAGTACGAGAAAGATCATGCTTACAGGTGACTAAATCGATGTCCGCCGCCGCTTCAGCATCACTGCCAAGAATTTGTACTACCCGACCAAGTGGAGGATATTGTGCTAGTGGGTAACGTAGAACTTCCACATGAGCTAGGTGGTCAATTGCTTGTTCCAACTTAGCGCTGTTTAGTTGCAGTTTGAGTTCAAACAGTAATCTATCATCCAAAGGTACAGCACGAAATCCACTTTCTACTTGCTTAATCCGCGCTAGTAAAGTGTGATTGGAGCGTTCTAAGATTAACTTAACCTCTCCTTCTGGGGAGCGACGACGACTACCTTCTTTGAGAACTCTAACCAAAACGCGATCGCCATTCCAGGCGTTACTGAGATGACTTTCGCGGATGTAAATATCTTCGGAACCTTCCACGTCTTGAATTGCAAAGCAAAAGCCTTTACTGGAACAACGGAGTTTTGCTTCAATCAGCCCTTCTTCTGTGACTCGACGATATTTGCCACGTTCTTTGATTAAAACCCCGATTTTTTCCAGTATCTCTAAAGCAATATGAAGTTTTTGTAAACTAACTTCATCTTCACAACCAAGTTTCTTTTCCAAGAGTTTACGAGCCACCAATTTATCATCAGTGAAATTGGCGAGAAGTGTAGCGATTGAAAATTCCATGCAGTGAACCGGCCTTTGGTCAAAAGATCATTTTTTTTTTCTGGTTTTTTGCTCGTGTACCCTCACGACTACAAACACCCTTGGGCAAACGAATTGCCCAATCATAGAGGGCACTGCACGAACATTTCAGAGTGTTGATGTGTCCAAGCTCCTTGTTCAAGACTATCTTCCAAAGTACGCCCGTTTGAGATTTTGCCCCCTTGCTAATAACGTAACGGGTTTTTAAGTGACGTACGTTGCACAATTCTCCACGCTGCCCAAAAGCTCTCTTTAGGGAAACTGCAGGTGTTCGATTGTCTTGTGTGAAGGTACTTCTACGCCATGTAACTCTGATTTTTAACTAGGAGAAACTGCCGATATATCTAATTGACCCATATGTAGGATCGGAAACAATTAGCTCAGCAGTCCATAATAGGTGAGGATGAACCATTACTTCATTATTGTAGATATATAGCGCACTTACAGGAAATAGTTCCACATCACTAATTAGGTAATTAGTATAGCAGCAAGCATGAAATCGCTCTTCCTCAACAAGCACTCAGGAAAAATTTACCCCAAAAGCTCATGCTACAATCAGGGCACGGATGAAGTCAGTCGTCGGTCATCGGTTATCTGTAAGCAGGCGGATGAAACTCCTTAAGCGTTAGACTTGGCTAAATTAACTTGGAGTATAGTCCATAACAAAACCAGAGCTAAAGCTTGGAGTCACAAGTTGGGCGCAAACGTTTGTTTTACAGTCGCCTTTTCGGCGTAGAAATGTCAAAGATTTTAGATTGGTAGCAGTATTATGTTGGCTCAATTTCAGAGCAAATATCCCCAAGGCAGTCTTATTTCTGAATTAGTACAAATTTATCACGGTAAGTATATTGTCCGGGCAAGCGTACAAATTGATGGCGTGACACGCGCCACTGGAATGGCTGCAGCAGAAACAGTCGAGGAAGCAGAAGACCAAGCCAGGAATAGAGCGCTTGTCGTTTTGGGAATGAGTCATTCGCCAGATTCGGTTGTCATTTCCCCAGAACCAGTGAAGCAGGTTCAGCCAACTTTGACAACAACAAAATTAAATGAGTCTGCGTATCCCGCCGCTGTCAATACGTTTCCTCAAACACAAACAACCCCAACATCACCAGTCATCTCATCTGTTGTCAGTAAAAACGATATTAAAAATGAGGAGATAATTGAACGTTTTTCTACAACTGACAACCAGGAAACTCAGTTATTTGAGACGCCGTTCCAAAATTTGGAGATGATGTTTGGTAACCAAGCAGAAAATGATATGATGCCGGAGACTTCTGCTAGTAATGTGACACCGTTTCCATCACGCAGTTACAGTACTTCAATTGAGGATGTGCCAACTCAGACGACCACAGGTAAGAAAAAGAAGAAGAGCGAACCTGTGGATCAGTCCGACGATATCGCTAAAATTGGTCTTGAAATGCAGCGCCTAGGTTGGACAACAGAACAGGGGCGAGATTATTTGATTAAAGCTTATGGGAAGCGATCGCGTCATTTACTAACTGACGAAGAATTACACGATTTCCTCAGATATCTAGAATCTCAACCCACCCCTCCAGATCCATTAGCCGGATTTTGAAACAGTGAACAGTGAACAGTTATCAGTGAGCCAGCGCGAATGACGGCTTTCCCGACCTAGGCGACGGGCGTTCCCGAAGGGTTATCAGTAAATCACTGATATAGCTGTTGCCAGGTGTTTTAGGACAGAAACTGAACATAAAACTCAGACACTGAGAGAGTTTCAAGCCTGTTCCCTGTTAAGCGTTCCCTGTTCCCTGTTCCCTGTTCCCTGACTACACCATCGCCATTGGACGGCTACCAGCAGCGTGACGATCAATCACTTGGTCGATTAATCCATAATCCTTTGATTCCTCAGGCGACATAAAGAAGTCCCTTTCTGTATCCTCAGCAATTTTGTCATACGGCTGACCTGTGTGTTCGGCTAAATATTCATTTAGCTTGCGCTTGTGATAGAGGATTTCGCGCGCCTGAATTTCGATATCAGTCGCTTGTCCTTGAGCGCCACCCAAAGGTTGGTGAATCATAATCCGAGAATGAGGTAAACTCATCCGCTTACCTTTGGTTCCAGCGCTGAGAAGGAAAGCGCCCATACTCGCCGCCAATCCGGTACAAATTGTACAGACATTCGGGCGGATATGCTTCATAGTATCGAAGATCCCCATACCCGCTGTTACCGAACCTCCAGGAGAGTTTATGTACATATAAATGTCTTTCTCCGAGTCTTCTGCATCCAAGAACAGCAGCTGAGCAACAATCAAGTTAGCGACGTTGCTATCAATCGGCTGTCCCAAAAAAAGGATGCGCTCACGTAACAGCCGTGAGTAAATATCAAAGGCGCGTTCGCCACGACCTGATTGTTCAATAACGATAGGAATCATGCAGACTGCTTGTCACTAATTTACATACATTTTATCGATTGCAACGGCTGATTGTTTTCAAAGAACCACAAACCGAATTTTTAAAACGAACCAAGTTTTTATACGGAAGGTTTCAGTTTGTGACTTTTTCATAACATTGTCACCATTTTTACAGCCTTTTCCGGAATCTAACTACTTCTTGCGGTAGATAGATATATCAGGAGTCATCTTATTACATAAATTCTATTTGAGATGTCACCCACCAAAAGTTAGAGGAAGTCGCCATGTTAGAAAAATTTGTGCAAGCCGCCATCATTACCTTTTTACTCCACCTACTGGCAGGTCTTAGCCCAACAACTATCAAAACACAAGCGACACCATCTTTAAGTACGTTGTCAGCACCGATCGCCAGAACTCTGTCCAACAATCTTGAATAAGATGAATAATTCTTATTTCGTCTAAGATGAGAAAACTGTTAGCTTCTAAGGTTATAAAGATATATTAGTGCGGAGTGGTTTAAGGCTAGTAAGTGAATGTCTCTCAAACACAAGCTAGACTGAGCAAAGAAGGCTGTCATCAAGAATTTTATCATGACTAATCGTCTAGCTCAAGCTAAAAGCCTCTACCTCCGCAAACACGCCGAAAACCCTATTGATTGGTGGTCTTGGTGCGACGAAGCACTCGCAACGGCAAAGGCACAGAATAAACCGATATTTCTTTCGATTGGTTACTCCAGTTGCCACTGGTGTACTGTTATGGAAGGTGAAGCTTTTTCTAACCTAGCTATAGCCGAGTACATGAACGCCAACTTTCTTCCGATAAAAGTAGATAGAGAAGAAAGACCAGATATTGACAGCATCTATATGCAAGCTTTGCAGATGATGAGTGGTCAAGGGGGTTGGCCTTTAAACGTTTTTCTCACCCCAGATGATTTAATACCATTCTACGCTGGTACTTACTTCCCAGTTGAACCACGCTACGGTCGTCCTGGGTTTTTGCAAGTTCTGCAAGCAATTCGTCATTATTACGACACAGAAAAACAAGATTTAAGTGAACGCAAAGCAGCTATTGTTGAGTCACTCCTCACCTCTGCTGTATTACAGTCAGATGGGATCACAGAATCTCAAGATAAAGAATTGTTGCACAAAGGTTGGGAAACTTCAACCAGCATTATTACACCCAATCAATATGGTAACAGCTTCCCGATGATTCCCTACGCCGAACTCGCATTGAGGGGAAGTCGGTTCTTGTTCCCTGGCTCAGCCTGGGAACGATCGCAGTATGATGGCAATAAAGTTTGTACCCAGCGGGGACTAGACCTGGCATTGGGTGGAATTTATGATCATGTGGCTGGTGGATTTCATCGCTACACGGTTGACCACACTTGGACAGTACCGCACTTTGAAAAGATGCTCTACGACAACGGACAGATTGTAGAGTATTTGGCGAACTTGTGGAGCGCAGGTGTACAAGAAGCAGCTTTTGAAAGAGCTATCGCCACAACTGTCCAATGGCTGAAACGCGAAATGACAGCGCCATCTGGATACTTTTATGCAGCGCAAGACGCAGATAGTTTCACCACTCCCACAGAAGTAGAACCAGAAGAAGGCGCGTTTTACGTCTGGAGTTACAGCGAATTGCAACAACTTCTGACTCCCGAAGAACTAACAGAATTACAACAACAGTTTACAGTCACGCCTGACGGTAACTTTGAAAGTCAGAATGTGTTGCAAAGGCGTAACGCTGGAAAACTGAGTCAAACCCTCGAAAGCACACTCGCAAAACTGTTTGCTGTTCGCTACGGTGCTGCACCTGAGTCCGTGGAAACTTTCCCACCCGCACGCAATAACCAAGAAGCGAAAACAGAAAACTGGAAAGGACGCATTCCCGCAGTCACAGATACAAAGATGATTGTCGCCTGGAATAGCTTGATGATTTCCGGTTTAGCAAGGGCGTATGCAGTCTTCCAACAACCAGAGTATCTGGAACTTGCAGCGAAAGCGGCGAACTTTATCTTGGATAATCAGTTTGTCGATGGGCGTTTTTACCGATTGAATTATGAGGGACAAGTTACTGTCCTAGCCCAATCTGAAGATTACGCCTTTTTTATCAAAGCACTACTGGATTTACACAGCAGTTCTGGTGAGCAAAAAAACTGGTTGGAAAAAGCGATCACAATCCAAGAAGAATTCCACGAATATCTCTGGAGTGTAGAACTCGGCGGATACCACAACACATCAAGCGACGCTAGTCAAGACTTGATTGTGCGAGAGCGCAGCTATGTAGATAACGCGACACCTTCGGCAAATGGAGTGGCGATCGCCAACCTTGTTCGGCTTGCTCTTGTCACCGACAATCTTCATTATTTGGATTTAGCCGAGCAAGGATTAAAAGCATTTAGAAGCGTGATGAGCCGTGCTCCCCAAGCTTGTCCCAGTTTGTTTACAGCCTTGGATTGGTATCGTAACTGTACCTTAATCCGCACGACAGCAGAGCAGATACACTCTATTAACTCCATGTATTTACCGAGTACTGCGTTCGTTGAGATATCGAAGTTACCAGAGGGAAGTATTGGGTTGGTTTGCCAAGGTTTGAAGTGTCTAGCACCAGCGGAAAGTTTGGAGAAGTTGTTGCAGCAAGTGCAGCAGAGTCAGGTGAGAGGGTGATGGCTAAGATATTGCACTATTCTTCATCAGCCAACTCACCCGCCCAGAACTAAAGTTCCGGGCTAATAGGCAAAGTCGGTTAAAACCGACTAAAAGCATTAACAGACTTTGTTTTTAGTCCTCTTAAGAGGACTTTCACTATCAGCCAAGGGTTTACTAACCCTTGGCTGTTGTTTTTCCTCGTTCCCTGGCTCTGCCGGGGAATGCATAACTGTGGGCTGCTGCCTCAATATAATCATATGGAAATATTTAGTTTTTTCTTGTATTTTACATTCAGCAACACCCTGATCTCATTTATCCTGCCGCGACCAATCCTCAATATTTAACCCTGATACTTGAGAAAAATCTCGATCAATAGTTTCGCGTTACCACAACTGCATCATTCACCAAGGCAATTGCAGCAATTCGCATATCCTTCTGCAATCGCTGTTTCGATAACGTCGGATTTTCTTTTAGTGTTCGCTCAAACATTTCTCCTGCTTTCTCATCAAAATCCAACACTCTCACCCGTCCGAATAGAGCAACTGTCCGGCTCAACTTTCCATACAACCGCACAACATCTTCAACTTCCCGTGCACTATTGATTCGCACTACCCAACCATTAAACAATTCCTGAACTGTGACGATGGAAATCGCAACCTCCGCTCCCAGAACAGCCACCCGACGGCTTACCTGTGGATGCCGTTCCAATAGCAGCGACACATGATCCGTATCTAATAACCAAAGGCTCATGCTGTACCGTTTATATCCAACTCGCGCTCTGCCCGCAGTTGGGCCGCAAGTTCTGCAAACTCATTATCCCCCTCAAACATCCCAATAAATTCTGTCCAGGGATTATTTGTAACTTCTAGCGTCAAAACCTCAATATTCAAAAGCCTTACTCTCAGCTTCTCCTGTAGAGCGGCGATAGCTTCGCTGCTGCGCTCCGCGCAGATCGCCTCCTCACGGGTTTGAGCCAATGCCACACAATCAGGCAACTCTGGCACTGATGCCATAAAATACCCCGACTCAACCCGTTCAACCAGAACATGAAGGGACATTTTATTTAAACTTGCAATTGCTTGAAAATTCATAGACGGCGATACCAGGTTACCTTTGACCATAATAATGCCTCCGCCACCCTTATTATAAACTCGCCCACGAGTTCCAAACACTCAACGCCGAGTTGTAAATTCTCGCCCACGCGGAAATTACGGAGACTATGGGAGAAATCAAATCATCAACAGGTGTTCCACAGTTAATTAAACTCTTAGAACATGAAGACTTCTTAGTGCGTTCTAGTGTGGCATTTGCCTTAGGATAAATCAAATCATAAACGGCAATCCCACAGTTAATTAAACTCTTAGAAGATGAAGACTTCTCAGTGCGTTATAGTGCGGCAGATGCCTTAGGATAAATCAAATCATCAGCGGCGGTTCCACTGTTAATTAAACTCTTAGAACATGAAGACTTCTTAGTGCGTTATAATGCGGCAGATGCCATAGGATAAATCAAATCATAAACGGCTGTGCCACAGTTAATTAAATTATTAGAAGATGAAAAATACTATGTGCGTTCTAGTGCGGCAGATGCCTTAGGATAAATTAAATCAGAAGCGGCAATTCCACAGTTAATTAAACTCTTAGAAGATGAAGACTTCTCAGTGCGTTCTAGTGCGCCATCTGCTATAAAAAAAATCAAATCAGAAGCCGCGATTCCACAGTTAATTAAACTCTTAGAAGATGACCGTTTTGTAGCCGCTAATAATGGAAATACACTCTATAACGCCTTTCAAATACTTGAAGCAATTCAAGAACACGTTCGATACTACCACCCAACTTTAATACAATCAGAAGCAACAATCAACGGCTACGAAAATAAGAATCATTCAATGGAACAAAAACGTATTTTACGAGTTGTTGTGGCATCACCCAATGATGTGAAGCCTGAAAGAGATATTTTACCCAATATAATTGATGAATTAAATCGTGGTATTGCCGCAGACAAGCATTTAATCCTAGAACTCTCCCGGTGGGAGACAGATACTTACCCAGGGTTTCATCCAGAGGGACCACAAGGTTTGATAGATCCTATATTAGATATTAAAAATTGCGACATTTTGATAGGAATTTTTTGGAAGCGATTTGGCACACCTGTCACAGATGCTCAATCTGGTACAGAACATGAATTTCTTTGTGCTTATGATTCTTGGAAAAAGAATGGTAGTCCTGAGATTATGTTCTACTTCTCTAAGAAAGCTTATACACCTCAATCAGAAGAAGAAGCACTGCAGTGAAGCAAAGTTCTAGGATTCAAGAAAAGATTTCCGCAAGAAGGCTTATCATGGAACTACAAAAGCAAGCCTGAGTTTGAAAAGTTCATTCGTAATCATTTAACACAACTGATTCGACAAAAGTGGGGCGATGGCAAGAATTTATAGAGTGGTCATTCTTTCTGTACCCCTTAGACTATCACGAGCAGTACACATCACCAAATCAAGGTAATATAATTTGGTATCAAGCTACATCATTCAACGGAAGTTTAGGAATTTGATTGTAAACCTCTGCATTCTCTTCAAGAGCTTGACGCAAATCGTATTGCGTTTGTAAATTCAACCAAAACTGAGCGCTGTTACCAAAATAGCGAGATAAACGCAAAGCTGTGTCTGCTGTAATACTGCGTTTTCCAGATAAAATTTCACTAATTCGTGTCTGAGCTACACCTATATCTTTGCTCAATCGATAAGGGGTGATATTGAGTGGCTCTAAAAATTCTAGCTGCAGGATTTCGCCAGGGTGGATATTTGGCAGACGGTTGTTGTTCATGATTATTTGTATGCGTCAGTGGTAATCTACTATTTCAACTTCCAAAGCATTGTTCTCATCTGTCCAAACAAAGCAGATTCGCCATTGATCGTTAATACGAATACTGTACTGTCCTTTTCTGTCGCCAACTAGCTTTTCTAAACGATTACCAGGTGGAAGGCGCAAATCGTTAATGGATGTTGCTGCGTCAAGGATAAGCAGTTTTCGTAAAGCAGTTTTTTGGATATTGGACGGATATTGAGAAGATGTAAAGCCCTCAAAGATAAGCTTTGTCTCTTCAGATTTAAAACTAACAATCACAATACTATCGCTATGCGTTACTATCGTCAAACGTTAGTATACACTTCAAGGTGAATAGGTAGCTACATAGCAATAAGTAACGCCCCACCATGACAGCGTTAAAATAAACCCATAAATAGCTGATACCATACAAGCCATGTCCCTCGCCAAGGAACTAGATTTTCCTCAAGACATCCCAGAAGATGTTATCCTTCCTCCAAGTGATTTATATAGCAACGAACCTCCCTTAGAAACAGAACTGCATTTAGAGCAAATAATCCTACTTTTCAAATGCTTGGAATGGTTGTGGCGAGACAGGACTGATTTTTACGCTGCTGGCAATCTGACTATTTATTACAGCTTAGAGCATTTTCAGTTATCAGTTATCAGTTATCAGAAATATACGTAGGGTGGGCAATGCTCACTATATCTGGGTTCTATCTAAATTTTGGTGAGCATTGCCCACCTTAGAGATACTTAAATTTTTTCAAAAATCAAACCGGATTGCTATAGTTATCAGTTATCAGGTAAACGAATGCACCTTTCAAGCATAGTCTTAGCAGGCGGAAAAAGTTCTCGCATGGGACGGGATAAAGCATTGATTCCCATTCAAGGCGTACCTCTGTTGCAATTGGTTTGTCGAATTGCTGAAAGTTGTGCTGATACACTGTATGTAGTCACACCCTGGCAAGAACGCTATCAACGTTTGTTACCATCTACAGTTCAGTTTATCAAAGAAGTGCCTTTGTTTGGTGAAACTGGCAGTGAAAAACTACCTCACGGACCAATTATTGGATTTGCTCAAGCACTAGCGTATATACAAACAGATTGGGTGCTGCTGCTAGCTTGCGATTTACCTAAGTTGCGCGTTGAGGTGTTGCAAGAATGGGCGGCGACATTAGATAGTGTCGAGGGTGAGGCTATCGCTGCTCTAGTTCCTCAAGCTAAAGGATGGGAACCACTGTGCGGTTTTTATCGCCGTCGCTGTTTACCAAGTTTGGTGGAGTATATCAATCGAGGGGGGCGATCGTTTCAGGAGTGGCTGAAGCAACATCCCGTGCAAGCTTTGCCTTTACCAGATCCAGAAATGTTTTTTAACTGTAATACACAAGAAGACTTATTTCGACTCCAATCTCAGGTACAATAAGGGGTCATACCAAGTTGTGTTCAAAAACTTCACCCTATCCCCTCTCCTTTATAAGGAGAGGGGTGCCCGTCAGGGCGGGGTGAGGTGAGACAGCGCTGCAGGAGGGGAGCCAGTGCGTTGCGGTGAGACCAGTGCTGCAGGAGGGTTTCCCTC
>NZ_CAWPKW010000110.1:0-11305 GCF_963888615.1 Brasilonema octagenarum UFV-OR1
AACCTGGCGGGACTCTACTACTCCCAAGGAAGATACGCAGAAGCTGAACCTTTGTTCCAACAAGCTTTGGAACTAATGCGACGCCTGCTGGGAGATGAACATCCTGATATCGCACTCAGCCTCAACAACCTGGCGTTACTGTACGATTCCCAAGGAAGATACACAGAAGCTGAACCTTTGCACCAACAAGCATTGGAACTAATGCGACGCCTGCTGGGAGATGAACATCCCTCTGTCGCACAAAGCCTCAACAACCTGGCGGGAATCTACTACTCCCAAGGAAGATACATAGAAGCTGAACCTTTGTTCCAACAAGCTTTGGAACTATCGCGACGCCTGCTGGGAGATGAACATCCCGATATCCCACAAAGCCTCAACAACCTGGCGGGACTCTACTACTCCCAAGGAAGATACGCAGAAGCTGAACCTTTGTTCCAACAAGCTTTGGAACTAATGCGACGCCTGCTGGGAGATGAACATCCTGATATCGCACTCAGCCTCAACAACCTGGCGTTACTGTACGATTCCCAAGGAAGATACACAGAAGCTGAACCTTTGCACCAACAAGCATTGGAACTAATGCGACGCCTGCTGGGAGATGAACATCCCTCTGTCGCACAAAGCCTCAACAACCTGGCGGGAATCTACTACTCCCAAGGAAGATACATAGAAGCTGAACCTTTGTTCCAACAAGCTTTGGAACTATCGCGACGCCTGCTGGGAGATGAACATCCCGATATCCCACAAAGCCTCAACAACCTGGCGGGACTCTACTACTCCCAAGGAAGATACGCAGAAGCTGAACCTTTGTACAAACAAGCGTTGGAGATTTGTGAGCGACACTTAGGAGTAGATCATCTATGTACAATGACGGTTCGGAGAAATTACGCAATTTGCTTGAGGCGGGGATATTTTTGATCGTGCGGTAATTGAATCGCACTATAAATACTCGTCGTTGAGTGCTTGAGACTAATTTTCATCAAGCAAGAAACGCACCTTCACGAAGCACTAACCTGCTGTTCAGTTCTTTGAGCTTTTAATACTCTTAAGCGTTGTACCAAAGGTGAAGGATTAGCAATCCATTCTTGGTAACGCTGTTCACGCCTGTTTGTCAAACGTGACAGGTAGGCATCCATCTGGGCACGATTGTGCAGATAATAAGTAATAGTAGCGTAAATCTGCTCTAAGCCCAGAGTAGGCAGATTAGCTGCAATTTCTTCCGGTGTGTATCCTTCCAAATAATAATCAAGCACATTATCAATCCCAATGCGATGTCCTTTTAGACGAATATCATCGGGTGACAAAAAGTCAAAATAATCTTCTAATTGCATCGGTCTAAACTTGGCAAGATTCTGAGGTTATTTTAGCTTAACGCTATGACATAACAAAAAGCGATGCTCTGGATGAAACTACCACTAATCTGTCCACCTAAACCTATCAAATCACGAGCATGCGATCGCTTTATCTTGAGCCATTGAAAGACGAGTTAAGTTATACATTGGTGCGCTAGGGGCTTTTCTCTTTTTCGTTACAAATCATATTGAAATATGCGCCTAACACAACGCCAGGTGCTACAACGGGGGGAACCCCCGCAACGCACTGGCTCCCCTACAGTAACTCACAGCAGAGTCACGACGAACTCATAACTGTAGACAAAACCCAATCATGCAACAAACGGTTCACCTCATCTGGTATCTCATCATGAGGACAATGACCTGCCTGCAAGAAGTATTCTGTTAGTTCAGGATAATATTGCCGAAACTTGTTTGAACGTTCTCTGGCATTCATCCAAGGATCAGCTTCTCCCCACAATATCAACAAACGACAAGTTAATTGCTTGAGCAGCGTATCAACTTTTTCCCCTTGAGGAGTGCTAAATACAGACAAAAATACATCCATAGCCCCAGAGTCGCAAGCAGGACGATAAATTTCTTCTACTAATTGGTCTGTAATGGCACTTTTGTCAAGATAAACTTTCTCTAGAGTTTGGCGAATCACCCAAGGTTGTTTTATGTATTGAAATAAGAGAAACTGGGCTAAAGGCTGTTGCAAAATCCACTTGACAATTTCACCCAGGAGTTTTTGTAGCTTTTCATTTGGCTTGGGAGGCTCAATTTCAGATTGTAAAGCCTCTGGTTCTGGTGAAGGCTGGTTTTCGCTAAAAGGACCTGCACTGTTGAGCAAAACCAAACCTGCGGCTGCATCAGGACGTTGTGCTGCAACACACAAGCTTGCATACCCTCCCAGAGAATTACCTGCTAACACTGCTTTTTGACCAATCACTTCTGTGATAAACTCGTTGAGTTGGTCACGCCACAAGTCACCACTGTATTCCAATTTAGGTTTGGCAGAACGCCCAAAGCCCAAAAGGTCAATCGCAAAGACTTCAAAATCGTTACACAATCCGCTGATGTTTTTGCGCCAGTGATCCGTAGATGCACCAAAACCGTGTACCAATAATAAGGGAGGGCGTTGAATTTTTGGTTCTCCGGCTTTGACGTAATAAATGCTGTGCCCTCGCCACTGCCAATATTTACCAGGAATTGGGGTTGTAGAAGGGGCTGTTGTTCCCTGCATGATATAAAGAAATGTTAAGTACCTTTTAATAATTATTCTAATACCAAGTTGCGGCTCTATTACCTCACCCCCCTTAACAAAGGTGCACTACCTGGGTTATTATTTATTGGATTTTCATCTGTTATAAACCAAAAAAAATGACCTTCACGAACCTAAAAAACCAAAAACGAACAGTGAAGGTCACTCAATGTATTAGATCCATGCACCCCAGCTAGATTTGTGCATCCCAGATATATAGTTTTATATACGAAATGGCTAATTTGTGTTAGGGGTTCATCCCCCTCAGTGCTATCTGCAGTAAAGCAGCAGGGAAGCATCGCCATCGCCTTCATCCCCTCCGCACAAGACAACTGCATAAGTTAATTTCCTTGGCATCTAATTAGTAAAAGAAAAAAAGATACAGATTATCCCTTGCCAATTCTGGTGGGGGAATTTTTTAGATGCCAAGCCTAAAGCCCGCCAGGGTTGCGTCGCCAGGGAATCCCTTAAAGACAATTTCTTAGTGCGATCGCTTTCATCCCTTCCACACAACTGCATAAGTTAATTTCCCCAACATCTAATTAGATATAAGCAAAAAGATGCACATTATCCCTTGCCGATTTTGGTGAGGGATTTTTTTAGATGCGAAGTTGCCAAAAAAGTTGAATCGAATCGTTCTCATGATGAATTCGCAAACAATTTCTCGCCATCTCTATCCCGTTTGGTACTGGTTAATACGCGCGTTGCATTCATACGTTTCACCTCACCCTCGGTTTTTGCGTAGCAAAAATCTTTCCCTCTCCTTAGGCGAGCCGCGCTTGTTGCACCTGGCGTGAGGGATGCCCGACAGGGCAGGGTGAGGTTTTTGAACACAACTTGATATCTATCAGTTAATACTTTCCTTACACAGGACTTCACGTACGAGCAGATACTTTCCAGATACATTTCATGTCGAAAAAATGGTGTTAATTTTTGTCTTTTAATGTAAAAATTTACTATTGATCGTTTTTTTGCTCAGGCTTTTCTTTCTGCGGTGAATCACTTTCGTCAACTTTTTGGGTGTTACCTGCTTTTACCCAACCTTCTTGTTTACCATCTTCTTTTTCTTCACCTTCAGTGCGAATTTTTTGCCAGGCTTTATCTTGGCTTTCTTGCAAAACGATAACTTTTGAATTAAACCCAACCCCACCAATACGTTCAGCTTCTTGCTTTGGTTCTCCTCGCAAAATTAAGCCTTGCTTCCAGGTGATACGCGCACGGTAAGCTCCAGGTGGTAATGATTTTGCAGATGGGGTAGGCTTGGGTGTTGGTTTGGCTGAGGCTTTAGGTTTAACCGCAACCGTAGAAGTTTCTTTGGTTCCTTTAGGGACAGTTTTTGGATTTTCTCCTTTCACAGAGGGGCTATCATTAACATAAATTGGTTTTGGGGGGATTATAGTAGTTCGATTTATCACATATAAAGCAGTCGCAAATCCGCCCCCAGCTAAAATAGCGATCGCCAATAAAATCCCAAGCGTATATTTCAGTACGTTCACAATCACCATAGTCAGAACCTCACACTACAAATTTTGAATTATATAGCAGGAAATAGGGAACAGTGAACAGTAAACAAGAGGTGGACTTTGTTCGTTTCCTACCTGATAACTGATAACTGATAACTGCCAACTGCTATAAATTATGAATTATGAAATTTCTGATTCTTCATAATTCATAACTGCCAACTTATTATTGGGGCTGGCGTTGAATGCGATCGCTTAAAGGACTATGCTTGGAAGCCAAACGCGCCCTACCAGCTGCTGCCCATTCTTGCAATTCCTGAATTTGTTCTGTGGCAGTTCGTGCTAGTGGTATAATCTGACTGGCAGACTCTAAAACATCATCGGTCGTAAAGTCGCGATTTTGGCTAAATCCAATGTGCATTGCTTCAATCAAAGTTTGCTCAATTTCTGCGCCAGAAAAATCGGGTGTTTCGTAAGCTAATCTGTCAATATCGTAATTTTTAAAGTTATGGGCGCGCAGTCGAGATAAGTGTACATTAAAAATGGCTTTTCTTTCTTCTTGGCTGGGTAAACCAACAAAGAAAATTTCATCCAAGCGTCCTTTTCGCAGCATTTCTGGTGGTAATGCTTGAATATCGTTCGCAGTCGCAACAACAAACACAGGTGAGGTTTTCTCGGCTAACCAGGTAATAAATGTACCAAAAACACGACTCGTGGTTCCCGCATCACCTTTGCTACCAAGTCCGGAAAAGGCTTTGTCAATCTCATCTATCCACAAAACGCAAGGTGCAAGGGCTTCGGCGACTTGTATCATTTGTCGTGTGCGAGATTCAGATTCACCCACCAAACCCCCAAATAATCTTCCCACATCCAGACGCAACAAAGGTAAATGCCAGTGATGAGCGATCGCCTTGGCTGTTAACGATTTTCCCGTCCCCTGAATTCCCACCAACATTAAACCACGGGGATGCGGTAAACCATATTGTCGCGCCCTTTCGGTAAACGCGCCACCCCGGCGCAAAAGCCAATCTTTGAGGTTATCTAATCCGCCAATATCAGAAATTTGCTCTGTGGCTGGGTAAAAGTCGAGGATTTGGGTTTGACGAATTGTTTGGCGTTTTTCTTCCAAAACTAAATCGACGTCTTCTGGTTGTAATTCTCCGTGGGTGGCGATCGCCCTTGCTAAAACCCGACGAATGCGTTCCATGGAGAGTCCTTGACAGGAGCGCACCAAGTCATCTAATACTTTAGTAGGAAGAGAATGACCAGTTGCAGCTAGCAAGCGTTCTACTTCTATTTTAATTTCAGCTGCTGCGGGTAAGGGAAATTCCAGAACTGTAAGAACTTCTGTTAAGTCGTCAGGAATCGCAATTCTTGGAGATAGTAAGACGATATTTTTTGGCTGAGACTTGAGGAGTCGGGCAAAGTTGCGGAGTTTGCGGGCGATCGCCACATCTTCTAAAAACCGATGGTAATCTCGCAAAATAAATACTGCAGACGCAGAGGCTGGGAGTTTTTCCACCAATTCCAAAGCTTGTAGAGGGTTACGACGACCAAATCCCGCATCATTCGGATTACCTTGGTAACCATCCACAAAATCCCAAGTATACACTGGACGACTACCCTGATTGGCGGCTTCTTCCCGGATAGCGCTTTCAACCCGTTCCTCTTCGTATGTTGGGATGTAAATCAAAGGGTAGCGGGCGCGTAGTAGCAGTTTAAATTCGTCACGGAAGCTCATAAGTAGATGTTAGGAGTTTGTTGTTAGTTCTTTCTCTCATTGTTAAGGGTTGTCATGCGTCTAACAACTTTTTCTGTTTCCTGTGTTTCGCGATCGTTCAATCCACGCCTCGCAGTTACAAAAAAATGTATCTTTCTTGACAATGGAATAGGTAAAAAAATATTTGGAAATTTTAATCCTTCGATAATTAAGTATTACAATAAAAATGCCCTAATTAATATTAACTAAGAATATTTTTTCATCCTTTTGGAGAAGCTCACGATTGATTGATTGCAAGCATGTAGTTAATATAACTTCTTCGTTTTAGGAACAAGAGCACTACCATGAATGCCAAATTATTTGCAAATATGCTAGCTGCCAGTGCGATCGCACTTGGCTATTTTACTACTATAATTCACCCTACCTATGCTCAAGTTAATACATACTTTTGTGGTGTAAATAGGGATGGCGTACCAACAACATACGCTCGCAACGCCTTAGGGAGAAAAATTCCACTCATTAGCTGGCAAAGAAATTGGAATAATAAATTTTCCCAAAGAGCACGTTGTGAGGCTGTTTCTGCGAGATTTCAAAGTGCTTCTGTTGACGGTGTGCTAAACTATCTCACAACTGGAACCATGAATGGTCAAAAGGTTTTATGTGCCGCCAGTCGATATGGTGGAACTTGTAGCTACTTGCTACTCACACTCAGAGCAAGTGACGATGCCAGTCAAGTGATTGAAAATCTCAGACAAATGGGTTACACCGCTAGTGGTCCGATTGTTCAATCTGATGATGAATCTCATCAAACCTATATTGATATGAATCAATTACTCAGGGAGGAGCGCAGTGACGCTGAGTAAGGTATCCTAGTTTGGATACGTCAAACTTTCGTGGTTCGCGCTTAGTGAGATAGCAAAATCAAAATACTGGTCAGATTTCCCTATAAATAAATTGACAGTAATGGGATATGAGCAAATGAATTGTCGGTTACTGGCTTTGGTTGTCTGGATGGGCACATTATGGATGCTTCCAGTACAAAGTGTTCCTCTGAATATTTCTAGTGCCAAACTATTTGCTCAGCAGCAAGTCTCACAATTGTCACAAGAACAATTGCGGAAACTTGCTCAATCTATTACTGTCAAAATTATTTCAGGGAACAACGGCGGTTCTGGGATTTTGATTCAGAAAGAAGGTCAACTGTATACAGTTCTCACCAGTCGACACGTTCTGGAAACAGGCAAACAACATCTGATCTATACATCGGATGGCCGAAATTATCCGGCACAGTTGCTCAAGAATATTAATTATGATAACAAAGACTTGAGTGTATTACAGTTTCGTGCACCAGGAAACTACCCCGTAGCCTCCTTAGGAAATTCCTCAACCTTACAAGAAGGCGATCAACTGTTAGCTGCAGGGTTTCCTTTTGAAGAGAATTCATCTGTGTCAAGGCAGATGATTACAACGAGTGGGCGTGTTTCCCTGTTGCTAGAACGCCCTTTGAAAGGGGGATACCGGATTGGATACACCAATGAAATTGAAAAGGGCATGAGCGGCGGACCGGTGTTAAATAATGAAGGTAAGGTTATTGGTGTCAATGGTATTCATGCTCAACCTCTGTGGGGCGATCCTTATATGTACGAGGATGGCTCTCAACCTAATGATGCCTTACGTGAACGGATGAAACGCTCAAGTTGGGGAGTCCCCATTGAAACATTAGCGCAGTTCGACCCCCCAATTATTCCACCAGAAATCCCTCAAGCAAGAAATACACTTAAACAAGCAGCACCAAACTCGACGCCCTTGGTGGCAAGTCTGGTAGACAAAATTGCCCAAGAAGTTACGGTGTTAATCACTTGGGAAAGCAGTCATGGCTCGGGAGTGATTGTTAATAAGCAAGGTAACACATATTACGTCCTCACCGCTGGTCATGTGGTGCGAAACAAGAACAACTTGAAAATTGTTACCCCAGATAATCAGCAGTATTCAGTCAACACAACGGGGGTGAAAACCTGGGAAGGGACAGATTTAGCTTTGTTGGAATTCACCAGCAACCAAACTTACCAAGTGGCGACTCTGGCTGATTATGACTTGGAAAATGAAGACAGAATCGTTTTTGTGTCTGGAATCCCGACATCTGAGGATCCTACTACACAAGCAAAACGTCAATTTAGTGCTGGCTTGCTTTATGGTGGGGGAATTGATCGCGTTAAAGATTCTCGTTCTTTTGCTTTTGGTTATGAACTGGTTTATACTAATTCCACCGATAAAGGTATGAGTGGTAGCCCAGTGTTAGATAGTTTGGGTCGAGTCATTGGGATTCATACAGCAGCAGAAGGTGAACCAACTTTAATTAAACAAAAAACTGGTGACGCACGGGAAATTCAACTAGGTTACAGTTTGGGTGTGCCAATTCATACGTTTTTGGCACTGGTACAACAAGATAAATTGGAACTCAATCTTAAGAAACACACGACTTTGCCACCGCGATTGAGCGCTCCACAGCAAGATGCAATAATCTCATCTGCTCTGAATGTAGCATCACCGAAAGACAATTCGGATGAATTTGAGTGGCTTAGTTATGGAAATAAATTGTTGCGATCGCAAAAGTATGAAAAAGCAGTAGATGCTTTTGACAAAGCCATCAAAATCAAGCCAGACTTTTATCAAGCTTGGTATGCACGGGGACGCGCACAACGTCTACTGCAAAAATATAAAGACGCACTTGAATCTTTTAACAAAGCAAGAGCGTATAATCGAACATACGATCCAGCTTGGCGTGAACTTGGTGATACGCTTTTTGCCTTGAATCGATACGAAGAAGCACGCCAAGCTTTGGAGAAAGTGATTTCACTCAAGCCAGATGAGTTCATGGCTTATCGAGGACTATGTAGTGTTTTGGGTGAATTAGGAAATTACTCAAAAGCGATTAAGGCTTGCGATCAAGCGATTAAAATTAATCCTCAGCCTTTGCAGTATATTCTTCGGGGTGAAACTTTAACTACTATTGGAGACACCACCCAAGCAATTAAAGATTTTAACGAAGCTTTGCGGCTTCAACCTGATAATCCCTTTGCATATCGACGACGTGGAATCGCCAAGTCTAACGAAGAAAATTATCAAGGAGCACTTGAGGATTTAAATAAGGCTATCACTCTTCAAGGTGATAATGGCTATGCCTACGTTGATCGCGGCATAGTTTACGCCATGATGGGAAACCGCAAAGCATTCATCAAAGATTTCGAGACAGCACTGCGCCTTGAACCTGACTCAGCAGCTATTTTTAATAAGCGCGGTATTGCGCATTCTATTTTACAAGATGACAAGGGTGCTATTGAAGATTACACCGCAGCGATTCGTTTTGCTCCGGAATCAGCTTATATTTATTACAAAAAGCTGGGCGATGTGCGGACTGTTCAGAAAGACTACAAAACAGCAATGGAAAACTATAGCGAAGCAATACGCCTAGAACGAAACTATGCTCCCGCTTATGTTGGTCGAGGAATTGTCAATGCTATGATGGCTTCCCAACAGGGATTTACAGAAGATTTCGACACCGCTTTGCGACTCCAGCCTGATAACGCGTGGTTTTATAGTGAACGAGGAAAGGCTCGATTTATCCTCAAAGATCAACAAGGAGCAATTGCAGATTACAACAAAGCCATCAGTCTTTTTCCTCAATTAGCACATTTGTACTATACGTTGCGGGGTAACGCGCGACAGGAACAGAAAGACTATACTGGAGCGATCGCAGATTACAACGAAGCAATTCGCCTCAAACCAGATTTCGCTTTAGCTTACAACAACCGGGGTTTGGTGCGTGTGCAACAAGAAGATAAGATCGGGGACTTCGCCCCCGCAAATCAATCTATTCGCCTCAACTCCAACATACCCACTGTGTTATACATCAATCCAGAGTCTTTGCAGAAGACACAAAATGCCAAAGACTACGAAAAGGCGATCGCCGATTTCACACAAGCCATTCGACTCAAGCCAGATCTTGCCTTAGCTTACAACAACCGGGGTTTAGTGCGTTTGCAAGAGAAAGACGACAAAGGAGCGATAGAGGATTTCAAGCAAGCCATGCGTCTTAACCCAGATCTTGCAGAAGCTTACAACAAAGAAGGTTTTTCACGTCTTTTTCAAAATTAGATTTTGGCAACGTTGCCACTTGAGACAGAACCCTTGAAAATCCTACCAGTCGGTACTTTAGTAGGTATGAGTCTAGCTAGCCTGTGCTTGTCACTAATGGACCGGTCTATATTCTCCTCTAGTAGCCATTCAGACAGGGTAACTAAGTCCTTAGCCTCTGTTTTATCCTCAAGCTCTGAGTAGTCCTCTTTGAGTGTTATTTTATACTTTTTAGGCTTCATAACAGATAGCTTCAAAAGCTTAAGTATCTTGTAAGTCCAGTATTGTCTCTTCCCTAGTTTCACTGTCGGTTAATATCGCGGTGATAGCCATCTAAACCATCCATCCTCATTCTGTTAAACCTGTCCACATACTAGGTTAGCATCCACGACAAGGACGGGTTTGTTTTTGGCTATACTGTATACGTGTTTACCACTAACTACTATATGGAAGTCAAAAGGTTAGAGCTACATAAAGAAAAAACGGAGCTTATTTATCGTGCCTTGGGTAGATGGTTATTTTTGGATAAGTATTTAAATGATATAGGTATTCAGGCTATTGATAGTCTCAGAATAAAACTGAGACAAGCTCCAGTATCAGAAATAGGCGTATTTTACCCTGAAAACAATAAAAGATACCGTCGTTATCCTGACGGGCATAATATGGAACTCAAAATATTAGAACTAAGCAATGAAGAAATAGACTTGATATGTCGTGCCATATTTACAATGGAATACTACGATAGGTATATAAATGAACGAGCGAAAAAAGCGCTAGAAACTATCAAAGAGAAAATGACTATCGCTAGGGACTTAGAAGCAGACTGTGAGGAATATGATGATGATGACTAACCTGACAGCTTTATAGACCCAATATTCAGACCAGAGGTACTTCTAAGTTACCTAAGCAGCCTGCGTAGTGTCTTAATATTACCTCGGGGCTGTTGCCAACCCATTTAGCTACATGAGTGATGGGTATTCCAGCCTCTAGTGACATAGTGATGAAGGTATGTCTACAGTTGTAAGGGCATCTGTAGCCAAAGAGTTGAGCGCAGATAGGCTATTAACGTAATATCAAGGGTTACAGCTTATGGTTTTATTGAGATAATGCCAGGAACCAGACTTGAACTGGTGACACGAGGATTTTCAGTCCTCTGCTCTACCAACTGAGCTATCCCGGCGTGGAATCTTTGATTCCCACGATTAATAAATGTAGCAAAGTTCTATTAATTTTGCAAGTACCTAGCAGAAAAAAATTTCAGCAGCTTTTATTTTCAACTTGAGCAAGCCCTGAAGGAGGCGGGTGTTAAGGCTTCAGCGTTCGACTGAGCGGAAGCTGAGCGGCGTCGTTCGCGTAGCGTCTCCGTTCGGCCTCAAGCCGTGCCCGTTCGCGCAGC
>NZ_CAWPKW010000111.1:0-11284 GCF_963888615.1 Brasilonema octagenarum UFV-OR1
GAGTCCCAAGGGGACACGCTGCGCGTTCGCTCGATTCGTGCGCTTTGCGCTTACGCTTCACTCCATTACGCTCGTAATGACATTTTATGTTTAATTAGGTTGACCTACTTAACAAATAATTTTTTATGACGAATTAAGCTGTTTGGAGGTAAAGTTTCTGTGAATATCAAGCAATGGGTAGCCGACCTTACTAAACAAGGTGTGAAGTTGTGGGTTGACGGTGAGCAGTTACGTGTTAATGCTCCCAAGGGAGTATTGACACCAGAAACTCGTGACTTATTAGCTAAAAATAAAGCAGAACTAATTTTATTGCTAAAAGAACAAAATGCAGACACTGCTACAGATTTACCCCTAATTAAAGCCGAACGTCCTCAGAACTTAGCTCTGTCTTTTGCCCAAGAACAACTGTGGTTATTAAACCAGTTAGAACCAGACAACCCCTTCTACAACGAACAAGCAGCTCTAAAACTTCACGGTCACTTGAATATTGTGGCGCTAGAGCAAAGTTTCAACAAAATTATCTCTCGCCACGAAGCTTTACGTACCAACTTCCGCACCTTCAATGAGCAGCCAGTCCAAGTCATTGCTGACAGCTTAACATTAAGTGTGCCAGTAGTAGACCTTACAAAACTACCTGAAAGTGAAAGAGAAATTGCTTGCCAACAATTAGCGACAAAAGAAGCTAATCAACCCTTTGACCTGGCTAATTCGGCGTTAATCCGAGCTTATGTGGTTAAAATCACTGAGATAGAACACGTCTTTATACTCACAATACACCACATTGTTTTTGATGGTTGGTCAATGGGTATAATCATGCGGGAATTGGCAACCATTTACTCAGCGCTCTGCAATAATTTGTCCCCAAAGCTACCGGAACTACCACTTCAGTTTGCCGACTTTGCGACTTGGCAACGGCAATGGTTGCAAAAAGAAGTACTCCAAACGCAGCTGGATTACTGGAAGCAACAACTCAAAAACGCTCCCACCTTATTAGAATTACCCACAGACAGACCAAGACCAGCGATTCAAACTTACCGGGGTGCAACTCAATATACAAAATTTTCCAATGAACTGGGTGAAGCACTTGCCAATTTCAGTAGGCAAGAGAGAGCCACTCTATTCATGACGCTGTTGGCAGCGTATGTTACCTTACTTTATCGCTATACAGGCTCGGATAACATTGTAGTAGGAACGCCCCTTGCTAACCGCGATCGCTTGGAGCTTGAAGGGTTAGTTGGTTTTTTTGTCAATACTTTGGCATTACATACCGATTTATCAGGCAACCCCAGTTTTCAGCAATTGCTCCGTCGAGTGCGGCAGGTGACACTGGAAGCTTACGCTCATCCAGACCTACCCTTTGAGGAGTTAGTCAAAGCATTGCAGCCACAACGAGACCTCAGCCATACGCCACTGTTTCAGGTGATGTTTGTTCTCGAAAATGCACCCACGTCTGAGGTAGAGATGAGTGGGTTAACTGTCAGTTCATTTGCAACAGAAAGGACAACTGCCAAGTTTGATTTAACTTTATTTATTAAAAACACGACCAGTGGGCTGGTAGCTGCGTGGCAATACAACACTGACTTATTTGATGCGTCTACCATTGAACGAATGGCAGATCATTTTGTGACGTTGCTCGAAAGTATTATTGCTAACCCACAGCAGCAAATTTCTCAATTGCCCCTGCTGACACAAGTTGAGCAACAACAGTTGTTAGTAGAGTGGAACAATACTCAGGTAGATTATCCCCGTGAGAAATCTATCCCTCAGTTGTTTGAGGAGCAAGTGCAGCGTACACCAGATGCTGTAGCTGTGGAGTTTGGTAATCAACAACTTACTTACTACCAATTAAACTGCCGCGCTAACCAGTTGGCGCACTACCTTAAGTCCTTGGGTGTAAAAGCTGATGTATTGGTTGGGTTGTGTGTCGAGCGTTCCTTAGAAATGGTCGTGGGACTGTTAGGGATTCTCAAAGCAGGTGGTGCTTATGTGCCACTTGATCCAAACTATCCTACTGAGCGTTTGGCTTTCATGTTAGAAGATGCTCAAGTTTTAGTGTTGCTCACCCAGCAGTCACTCGTTGACAGACTACCTGAGCATCAAGCAAAACTGGTTTGTTTAGATACTGACGCTCCACTAGTTTCTCAGTTGAGTCAGGAAAATGTCATCACAGATGTACAAGCGAATAACTTAGGGTATGTAATTTATACCTCTGGTTCTACAGGTAAGCCCAAGGGTGTAGCCATGAATCAGCTTGCCCTTTGCAATCTCATCTTGTGGCAACTTCAAAATCATACTATTTCTACTGGAGCAAAAACCCTGCAATTTGCTCCTATCAGCTTTGATGTCTCCTTCCAAGAAATGTTTTCTACTTGGTGTTCTGGAGGCACATTGCTGTTGATTACAGAGGAATTGCGCCGTGAGGCCTTGGCTTTGTTAGGTTTTCTCCAACAAAAAGCTGTTGAAAGATTGTTTCTTCCCTTTGTTGCTTTACAACAACTAGCTGAAATCGCTATTGGTAGTGAATTAGTTACTAGTCATCTACGAGAAATCATTACTGCTGGGGAACAGTTGCAGATTACTCCCGCCATTTCTCAATGGTTTAGCAAACTCAGTGAGTGTACTTTGCACAATCATTATGGACCATCGGAAAGCCATGTAGTCACTACTTTTACACTAACTGATTCAGTGGACACTTGGCCGTTACTTCCTCCGATTGGAAAGCCAATTGCCAATACACAAATTCATATTTTAGATAAATTTTTACAGCCTGTACCTATTGGTGTGCCAGGAGAGTTGTACATTGGTGGTGTTTGTTTGGCGCGGGGCTACCTCAACCGTCCAGAGTTAACACAAGAAAAATTTATCTCCAATCCGTTTGAGAAGGTAGGAGAGAGTAAATTTTATAAAACAGGGGATTTGGCACGTTATCTGCCAGATGGCAACATCGAATACTTAGGACGGATCGATAATCAGGTTAAGATACGCGGTTTTCGGATTGAATTGGGCGAAATTGAAGCAGCATTAAGCCAACATAGCGATGTAGAAACATGTTGTATCATTGCCCGCGAAGATACCCCAGGTGATAAACGCCTAGTTGCCTACGTGGTAGCACATCAGGACTGTACACCCACAATCAGCGAACTGCGGCAATTCCTCAAAGCAAAGCTGCCAGAGTACATGGTGCCAAATGCTTTTGTTATTTTGGAGTCCTTGCCTCTAACTCCTAGCGGCAAAGTAGATCGCCGTGCATTAAGAGCACCAGATTTACACAGCGAAATTACAGACAAATATATTGCCCCACGTACTCCAATTGAAGAACTGTTGGCACAAATTTGGGCGCAAGTGCTGAAAGTAGAACTAGTGGGTATTCATGATAACTTCTTTGAACTAGGGGGACACTCGCTACTAGCAACGCAACTGGTTTCACGTATCCGCAACATTTTCAAAGTGGAACTACCATTGCGTGAGTTGTTTGCAAGAGCAACAGTAGCTGAATTGGCGCGATCGCTTGAGCAGTTACAGCAACAAGACTTAGAACTGTCCGCACCGCCCATTCTACCAAGAGCCAAGAATACAGACTTACCACTGTCATTTGCTCAACAGCGTTTGTGGTTTTTAGATCAATTTGAACCGAACAGCCCTTCTTACAACATTCCTTTGGCTTTGCGTCTAGCAGGAACTCTCAATCAAGCAGCCTTAGAGCAAAGTTTACAAGAAATTATTCATCGCCACGAAGCGTTACGTACCAATTTCGTCAGCGTTAATGAACAACCAACGCAAATTATTAGGGAACGCTTAACAGGGAACAGGGAACAGGGAATAGGGAATAGGGAACAGGAAATAGTAAGAACTTCAGAGCCTCTAGCATTTATACCTTGGACAGTTTCAATTATTGACTGGCAACATCTGCCAACAAGTGAACAAGAAAGTGCTTTACAGCAATTAGCTCAACTACAAGCTATTCAACCGTTTGACTTGGCAAGTGAACCATTACTCAGGGCGACATTAGTGGTGCTGTCAGAGACAGAACACGTCTTGTTAGTGTGTATGCACCACATTGTCTCTGATGGTTGGTCGATGGGTGTGTTTCTCCAAGAACTAGAAACCCTGTACAATGCTTATTCTCAAGGTCAAACTCCATCTTTAGCGCCACTGCCGATTCAATACGCAGATTTTACCATCTGGCAAAGAGAGTGGTTGCAAGGGGATGTACTGCAAACTCAACTAAGTTACTGGCAACAACAACTAAAAGATGCACCAGCTTTGTTGTCCCTGCCCACAGACCGACCCAGACCTGCTGTGCAAACTTTCGCTGGGGCATATCAACAGTTTACACTTTCAGTTGAGTTAACTGATAGATTAGTAAAACTGAGCCAGGAGCAAGGTTGTACTCTGTTTATGACGCTGTTGGCAGCTTATGATACTCTGCTTTACCGCTACACAGGACAAGCAGATATTTTGGTAGGGACACCAATTGCAAACCGCGATCGCAGTGAGATAGAAGGGCTAATTGGCTTTTTTGTCAACACTTTAGTCATGCGTTCTAACTTGGCAGGCAACCCCAGTTTTAGCGAATTACTGGGTCGTGTTCGAGAAGTCGCTTTGGGAGCGTATGCTCATCAGAATTTGCCTTTTGAAATGCTGGTAGAAGCATTGCAGCCAGAACGGGATCTCAGCTATACACCACTATTCCAGGTGATGTTTGCCCTCCAGAATGCGTCCACATCTCAAGTAGAGTTGACTGGGTTGACTGTCACTCCATTGATAACGGAAGGCACAACGGCAAAGTTTGATTTAACTTTAATAATGCAGAACACTGCCACTGGGCTGGTGGGTTTTTGGGAGTACAACACTGACTTGTTTGATGCTAGTACCATTGAGCGACTGACTGGTCATTTTGTGACATTGCTTGAAGGAATTATTGCTAACCCACAGCAGCAAATCTCACAATTGCCACTGTTGACAGCAGCTGAACAACAGCAGTTATTAGTGGAATGGAATGATACTCAAGCAGATTATCCTTCTGATAAGTGTATCCATCAGTTGTTTGAGGAGCAGTGTTTGAGCACACCAGATGCTGTGGCAGTTGTGTTTGCAGATCAACAACTAACCTAT
The DNA here is from genome assembly GCF_963888615.1 of Brasilonema octagenarum UFV-OR1. Classification (NCBI taxonomy): domain Bacteria; kingdom Bacillati; phylum Cyanobacteriota; class Cyanophyceae; order Nostocales; family Scytonemataceae; genus Brasilonema; species Brasilonema octagenarum. The sequence continues at coordinate 5,116 of NZ_CAWPKW010000111.1, forward strand.
GACCAGTTAAATAATCGTGCTAACCAGTTGGCGCACTACCTCAAGTCTTTGGGAGTGGGAGCAGATGTGCTAGTTGGTATTTGCGTAGAACGTTCTTTAGATATGGTGGTAGGACTGTTGGGGATTCTCAAGGCAGGGGGAGCTTATGTACCATTTGACCCAGAGTATCCTACTGAACGCTTGAGCTTTATGCTAGAAGATGCTCAAGTTACAGTGTTGCTAACTCAGCAAAAACTCGTTGACAGACTGGCTCAACATCAAGCAAAGCTTATTTGTTTGGATACTGACTGGCAGCTTGTTTCTCAGTCAAGTCAGGATAATCTCATCACTGAAGCACAAGCGAATAACTTGGCTTATGTAATTTATACTTCCGGTTCTACGGGTCAACCCAAGGGAGTGCTGATTGCCCATCAAGCATTGCTGAATTTGGTGTTCTGGCACAAAAGAGCTTTTAACATCACTTCATTAGATAAAGCTACTCAATTAGCAGGAACAGCATTTGACGCTGCGGTCTGGGAATTATGGCCTTACCTAACGGCAGGAGCAAGTATCCACCTAGTCAAACCTCAGCTCCTTAGCTCCCTAGTGAAGCTACGAGACTGGTTGATTTCAAAGAAAATTACTATAAGTTTTCTGCCAACACCATTGGCACAGGAATTATTGTCTTTGGAATGGCCGACTGAAAATTTGGCTTTGCGAACCATACTGACTGGAGGAGATAAGCTTAATCAGTATCCATCAGATTTAATCCCCTTCCAAGTCGTAAATAATTATGGCCCGACTGAAAATACTGTTGTCACAACTTCTGGGCTGGTAGTTGCTAAGGAGCAAGATCAAACTTCACCGACCATTGGACGAGCGATCGCCAATACACAAGTTTACATCTTAGACGAAAATTTGCAAGCAGTGCCTGTGGGTGTGCCAGGAGAGTTGCACATCGGTGGTGTTGGGTTGGCAAGAGGCTACCTCAACCGTCCAGAGTTGACACAAGAGAAATTCATCTCCAATCCATTTGAGGAGATAGGAGAGAATAAATTATATAAAACTGGGGATTTGGCGCGTTATTTACCAAACGGTAATATCGAATACTTAGGACGCATTGACAATCAGGTAAAAATTCGGGGCTTCCGCATTGAATTGGCAGAAATAGAAACACTACTGGGGCAACATGGTGATGTGCAGACATGTTGCGTCATCGCCTGTGAACAAACTCCAGGTAATAAGCGCTTAGTCGCCTATGTAGTGCCACAAAAAGAGCAGACTTGTACTGAGCGACTCGTGCGAGCCGGAGCCGAGGTCAGTCGAAGTACACCGACAACGGACGAGCTGCGTCAGTTCCTTTCCAATAAACTGCCTGGGTATATGGTGCCAACTGCTTTTGTGATGTTGGAGTCCTTACCCCTGACACCTAATGGTAAAGTAGACCGTCGCGCTTTGCCTGACCCAGATTTACATCAGGAACTGTCAGATTACGTAATGCCAAATACAGAACTAGAAACAATCATTGCTGGCATTTGGCAAAAAGCACTACAAGTAGAAAAGGTGGGAATTTACAATAATTTCTTCGAGCTAGGAGGTCATTCCTTACTCCTAGTAAAAATTAATCAGCAATTGCAAGAAGAATTGGGTTTAGAACTATCCATTGTTGATATGTTTAATTACCCAACCATAAATAGTTTAACCCAATACTTAAGTAATAAAATCAAAAAAGAAGATACAATGAATGAAAAAAAATATCGTAGTCAATTTCATAGTGAAAGTAAAATTTTAAGAAACCAACAATTACAATCCAGGCAACAATATCGCTCTCAGAGAAAAAGGTAAAAATGACAATAGATTCAGTAGATAGTAATGAATTTAACAATTCTGAAATAGCAATAATTGCTGTTGCTGGTAAATTCCCTGGCGCAAAAGATGTTGAATCGTTTTGGCAGAATTTACGAGAGGGTGTAGAATCTATATCCTGGCTAACAGATGAAGAATTGAGAAATTCTGGTGTTTCTCTAGATTTGCTGAGTAACCCTAATTATGTAAAAGCTAGTGCTGTTATATCAGACATTGAATTGTTTGATGCAAATTTGTTTGCTTATAGTGCCAAAGAAGCTGAGTTAATAGATCCACAACAACGCCTATTTTTAGAATTGGCTTGGGAAGCCGTAGAAAAAGCTGGTTATGATCCACAAACTTATCATGGTTTAATAGGGGTTTATGGTGGTGTAGGGATGAGTAGGTATTTGCTCAATAACCTTTACCCTAATCATCAATTATTAGAAACAACTGATCCGATCCAATTAGGATTTTCCAACGATAAAGATTTTTTACCTACACGAGTTGCATATAAACTTAACTTGACTGGTCCCGCAGTAAATGTACAAACAGCCTGTTCCACTTCTTTGGTTGCTGTTCATGTAGCGTGTCAAAGTCTCTTAAATGGTGAATGTGACATAGCTTTAGCTGGTGGAGTTACTCTCAGTATTCCCCAAAAAATAGGTTATTTACATCAAGAAGGAATGATTCTTTCTCCTGATGGACACTGCCGTGCTTTTGATGCTAAAGCACAAGGAACAATTGCCGGTAGCGGTGCTGGTATTGTGGTGTTGAAAAGATTAAAGGATGCGATCGCCGATCGCGACTACATCCATGCCATTATTAAAGGTTCAGCAATTAATAATGATGGTGCAATGAAAGTGGGCTTCACTGCTCCTAGTGGTAGCGGTCAAGCAGCAGTAATTGGCGAGGCTCAAGCTATAGCTGGTGTAGATGCTGAAACAATTTCTTATATCGAAGCTCATGGTACAGCTACACCTATAGGAGATCCGATTGAAATTGCAGCTTTAACTCAAGCTTTTAGGCAAACTACCGATAAAAAAGGTTTCTGCGCTATTGGTTCGCTAAAAACCAACTTGGGACATTTAGATACAGCAGCAGGTGTCGCAGGTTTGATTAAAACTGTATTAGCACTGCAACATAAAATGCTGCCTCCTAGTTTGCACTTTGAGACACCTAATCCCAAAATTGATTTTGCCAACAGTCCTTTTTATGTCAATACAACCCTGACTGAATGGAAAACAAATAACACCCCTCGCCGTGCTGGAGTTAGTTCTTTTGGTATGGGAGGTACTAACGCTCATGTAATTTTAGAAGAAGCACCTTTGTTGAGGCAGGGGGCAGGGAGCAGGGAGCAGGGGAGAAATTATCAATTGTTGGTAGTTTCGGCTAAGACTGCTACGGCGCTTGAGAAGGCAACAGGTAATTTAGTCGCGCATTTAAAGGAGCATCCTGAGCTTAACTTGGGTGATGTTGCTTATACTCTCAATAGTGGTCGCCGGGGTTTTAATCATCGACGGATGTTAATTTGTCAAGACTTAGAAGATGCTGTCAATGCTCTAAGTAGTTTAGCAGCCCAACAAGTTTTTACTGATTATACAGAGATTACAGAACGGTCTGTTGTCTTTATGTTTCCTGGTCAAGGTTCGCAGTATGTGAACATGGCACGGGAAATTTATCAGACTGAGACAGTATTTAGAGAACAAGTTGATTATTGCTCAGAAATTCTTAAATCCCTATTAGGGGTAGATTTACGTCATATTCTTTACCCCAACAACGAAAAGATTGACGAGGTATCAAAGCTACTTCAACAGACAGCCATTGCCCAACCTGCGCTTTTTGTGATTGAGTACGCTCTAGCTAAATTATGGCAGTCATGGGGAGTGGAGCCACAAGCTGCGATCGGTCATAGTATTGGCGAATATGTAGCAGCAACTCTAGCAGAAGTTTTTTCCTTAGAAGATGCCTTATCTCTGGTAGCAGCACGCGGGGTGATGATGCAGCAACTTCCCACTGGAGCAATGCTTTCTGTTCCTCTGCCCGCAGACAAGATAAAATCCTTATTAGGGCAAGAACTTTCTGTTGCAGCGATTAATCAACCATCGCAGTGTGTAGTATCCGGTTCAACAGCAGCAATAGATGCACTACAAAATCAGCTTGCTGCTCAAGGTATTGAATGTCGCCGCCTGCATACTTCCCATGCCTTCCATTCTCAAATGATGGAACCAATCTTAGAGGCATTTGCAGAGCGAGTCAAAAAAGTTACTTTAAATCCTCCAAAACTTCCTTATATTTCCAACCTTACTGGCACTTGGATTACAGTCACCCAAGCAACAAATCCTGAGTATTACGCTCAACATCTGCGTTCCACAGTGCTGTTTGCCCAAGGTGTAGAGAAATTATTGGCAACACCTGAGCAAGTCTTACTAGAAGTGGGACCAGGACATACACTAACTACATTAGTCAAAAGACATCCAGACAAAGCATCTGCACAAACGGTCTTAACTTCGGTACGTCATCCTCAAGAAAAGCAATCCGATATTCATGTTTTATTCAACACATTAGGTCAACTCTGGTTGACTGGGGTCAAAGTAGATTGGTTTGGATTCTATACTCACCAAGAGTACTATCGTCTTCCCCTACCGACTTATCCCTTTGAACGCGAACGATATTGGATTGATCCCCCACAAAAAACAGCTTGGGGACAGTTGCAAACTTTACCCACAACATCACAATTGTGGACATCGCTTACACAAGCAGGTCAAAACCAAGCAAGTGTTAGAAATGCAGAACTCAACGAGTTAACATATCAAGAGAACAGACAGTGCTTAGATCGTTTATGCACAGCCTACATTAACTCTGCACTCAAGCAATTAGGGGCTTTTAGCAATGCCAAAGAAAAGTATTCTTTGGAGAATTTATTGGCGCAATGCCATATAACTCCCCGCTATCAGCAATTGTTGTCTAGATGGTTACAAATATTGGTGGAACAAGGACAACTACAGCAACAGGAGGGGTTATTTACTCGGTTAGTGCCATGTTCACAACATTATATTAATGAACATTTACAACAAGTCCGAGCGAGGTTCGCTTCTACATCTTTAGTAGATTTAGATTTAGTGCAACGCTGTGGTGAAAATTTAGCTGCTATTGTTGTTGGTGAACAAGAACCATTAGAGATTTTCAATGAACTAATTTATCAAAAAGAAAACAATGGTTCAAATGTAGAAGGGGAAAACAACGGTTCACATCGAGAATCTTTCTTAAATACTTACTACAACTCTATCTTGCGCTCAAGTTTGGAACAGGTGGTCAAGTCATTACCATCATCTGTTCACCTGAGAGTTCTAGAAATTGGTGGGGGTACAGGTATGTCTACGCAAGCATTATTACCTGTGTTGCCGCCCAAACAAACCAACTATACTTTTACTGATATTGGTAACGGCTTCCTAACTCAAGCCCAACAAAAGTTTCAGGACTATCCATTTGTCGAATATCGATTACTAGATATAGATAAGTCGCCAACTGAGCAAGGGTTTGAGAAGTATAGCTTTGATGTAGTCATAGCTTCTAATGTGTTACACGCAACTCGGAATATAGATCAAACACTCCACCATGTACGCTCTTTATTAGCTCCTGGCGGCTTCCTCTTAATGTGGGAAATAATTCAGCAGAAAATAGACTTTGATATTAGTTGGGGTCTGCTGTTGAAACCTTTAGACGATAAAAGACGCAGCCCAGGTCAGCCTTTTATCATTAAAGAACAGTGGTTTGAAGCACTACGCGCTCAAGATTTTGTTCAAGTTGCTGCTTTTCCTGAAACTGAAACGTTTGAGCATAAGATTATTATGGCTCAAGCTTCTGCATTAGCTGCATTTAGTACAAAATCTGGGCAAAAAGAAACTGACACCAAATCAGAGGTTTCATTACAAAGAAAGCCGGATGTTTTTCAGCCAGAAAAATTGTCTGCACTTCACTCAAGACCTAATTTGCCCAATTCCTATATAGCTCCACGTGATGAGAGTGAGCAAAAAATCGCTGAGATTTGGCAAGAATTATTAGGAACTAAACAGATAGGAATTCATGATAACTTTTTTGATTTAGGAGGAGATTCTTTAATAGCTGTTCAGGTTATATCCCGATTACGCAAGACTTTTTCTATTCAATTAACTGTAGCACTTTTCTTTGAATGTCCCACCATAGCTGAAATAGTACCAAAGCTAGAAAAACAATCAGAACTAGATACCAACTTAGATGCAGATGAAAGAGAAGAAATCGCAATATAAATAAGTAGGTCAACATTGAAAAACGTAAGATAGAGTTTTGGCGATTACTGAGTCCC
>NZ_CAWPKW010000112.1:0-624 GCF_963888615.1 Brasilonema octagenarum UFV-OR1
CGTAAGGAGAGTCAGTGTATACTTCGCTCTCAGGTGGTAAATGAGCGTGGTAATGCATTTAATGCACGCACATCGCTTGCGCTACCAGGTAAAAATACAAACTCTACCGGAATACCAGTTTTCGTAGTTAGCAACTGTACTTTGACTCCACCATAAAAATAGCGTTTTTTAGAAGCAATATAACCTCTAAATTGTTCCGAGCGGATTAATCTAACGTTAAAAATCCGACACGGTGTGTACTGTAATTTCCTTTTTCTCCTCTTGTTTGAACTCCATCAATGACGGCATAGGCAAGGTCTAACTCGTCGTCAAAACTTTTAGAAGCTAGTTCATCTTTTTTCAGGTGTTGCCATTCCAATTCAATGTTACCTTGATAGACACATTGTACGTATTTACTTATCTTTACACAGTTTGGTTTTTTCACCTCGTTCTACTTATCAAAAGACCTTTTAACCTATTCCCTATTTCCTATTCCCTATTTTCAACTCAGGTTGTTAAGGCTTTTGAAACTGGAATTCGCTCCATTGTGATTCAGCTACAGTTTGACCACCAGGAGCGATCGCCTGCACTCGCCAGCGCAAAGTCTGTCCAGTTTTTTCCTGAAGCCAAGGAGGAGCTGTATAG
>NZ_CAWPKW010000113.1:0-624 GCF_963888615.1 Brasilonema octagenarum UFV-OR1
ATTGGCTATATTTCCTCGTCAAGCGATCCAAAACGTCAGTACTTTACGGTAAAACAACAGTACTATCAGCAGTATGGTCTCGAACTCGCGCTCTACGTTGAACTTGATGTGGCATACAAAAGAGACCTTCTCGATCCCTTGTTCGCCTGTGATGCGATTCATTTATCTGGCGGTAATACCTATTACTTCTTGTACTGGCTGCAACAACGCGGTTTGATGGAGCGGCTCCAGCACTATGCTGAACATCAAGGCGTGTTAATTGGCACTTCGGCTGGGGCAATTATGATGACACCAGAGATCACCTCGGCACGACTCTGTGGTGATGCGCCGTATGCACCGCTTACCACCTACCAGGGATTAGATCTAGTAGACTTTGCGTTTGTACCGCATGTGCAGGATACACCAGAGGATTATGCCCGTATGCAGGCATATGCCAACCACGAACAACGATTGCTATACGGTTGTCATGATGGGGATGGCATTGTAGTCGCTGGTGAAACGGTTACGTTGGTTGGCAATGTTGTAACCATGACACCAACAAGCGCATGAGTTCTGCTTTTACAGACGTTTGCTTAGATGATTGGCGAAATAAGTTAAGAGGCGATCGCTAATGACTATCAACTA
>NZ_CAWPKW010000114.1:0-621 GCF_963888615.1 Brasilonema octagenarum UFV-OR1
GTCGCGATTGCTAGAAGCCCATGAATTGATCGTTGGGGAATTGAGAGTGGCGATCGATAAAACGGCAGCGAATCAGGATAGTGGCACTAACGATTTGTTAGTCAGCCAAGTCCTGCGAACCAATGAGACACAAGTTTGGTTTCTGGCAGAACATTTGGTGGATACACCATTGGTACGCAGTTAGCCTCAGCCATTCAACAGCAAGGGACAAATGCCCACTCTTGGTCACTTACATCACTCGGATTTTTTGTTCCATTCCTTTAGTTTATTTAGCCTAACAAGTTCATAACACGCTCTAGCCACCAGTAATATCGTGTCCGGTTAAAGACTTATCATGAAGGCTGCAAGAGGGCAGGGGGAAGGGAGCAGCGGGAAAGGATTTTCACTCTTTCTGCAAAGATTTCGGAATAATAACTAATCAACCGAACTTGATATAACAAATAGTTTCGGCTGGGCAACGATGTTGGTAGAAAGTGATTCCCATTTCACAATTACTGCTGATCAAGCATCACTGTTAAATCTATTCACTTAACAGTGCCATTTCAACAGATTGTTTACTACTTATCAAAGGAGAGTGTCATGGTTGCTCAAGTAAACTCACAATCACCAAAAATTTTGGAA
>NZ_CAWPKW010000115.1:0-11087 GCF_963888615.1 Brasilonema octagenarum UFV-OR1
ACACGCTTACGCGTTCGCGTTCGCGCAGCGTGTCGCTTTGCGACTCAGCGTCTCTCAAAGAGATACGCTCGATTCGTGCGCTTGCGCTTACGCAGTCGCCTAGGTCGGGAAAGCCGTGATTCGCGCTGTCTCACCGCCTGTGCGGGTTATTTTATTAAGTCCACGTAGGTGGACTTGGTTTGTGTAGTAGCGATTTATAATCGCCCAATTGTTTCCAAATTTCTCATGTTCGCCCAGCGTGCCCGTAGGGCTTATGATTTAGGATTGCTATAGTACGTCACCCTGGCATCACGCCCGAGGCTTATATCCCTTTCCCCTTCCCTCGGTTATGTAAGACTTTGGAATAGAAGAATTTTTTATTTTTATATGTATAAATAAAAGTAAAAACCATAAGTAAGACGACTTGAAGTTTAGATGAACTTCAGAGTATAACCAGAAACATATTAAGGACTTGAGCAGGAATAATCTCATGAGCACATCACTCAACGCCAAAATCAGTTTGAATGACTTTCAACTTCGGGATGGCATTTATTTTCCTAACGATTACGAACAGTTGAACAGTACTGAACAAAAACAAAGATGGGACGAAATTGGTAAGACGTACTACGGTTCTCAAAAAATTGAACAAGCAGAAGAAACATCACCACTGAAACAAGATTACACTCTTTTAACCGGAAGACCTGGAGGAACTTGGAATAAGTTTCCTATCAATAAGTCTGTGGATTCTATTCTGGAAATTGGCTGTGGGTATGGTCGAATTCCTTTGTTTCTTTCAAAGGACAAAAATTTGAGGTGTCAAAAGTATTATGGCATTGATATCTCGGAGTCTTTATTGCGACGGTTACTCAAGTGTAAGCAAGAATATGATTTTTTCCCTGGAGCAGAGTTTTACATTATTTGTGCTTCTGCTGAATTACTGCCTTTAGAAGATAATTCTGTAGACTTGATTATTTCTAACTGTGTATTTATGCATATACCAGAAGCACAGATTAGAAACCTCTTGGTTGAAGTATCTCGTGTACTCAAGCCAGGTGGAACTTTCGTCTTCAATCATTCTTTCCACAACAAGTCTTGTCCTTCTCATATAATTCATAATTTAGTCAGAAGGTTAAACCCAAAACAGAACTCAGTTTATCTCAAGCAATATTCATCTGCAGAAATAAATGCAATGTTAACTACTTCTGGAATGAAAACTAAGTGTCCACAATACATCGTAGAACCAACACAAGAATATGCAATTTTACCAGAAACCATCAAAGGAATCCAGATACCCTTTGCTAATTCAATTAACAGAAGTCTCAAGCCGTCGGCTGCGATGAAAGAAACTCTAGCTTATGGCTATAGTGCTTACAGTAGTCAACTATAGGAATTCGGTTTGATTTGGTGAACGAACTCGGAGGGGAAGGGAACGCTTAACGCTTAACGCTTAACGCTTAACAGGAAAGAAGAAATAAAGGTGTACCTAGCTTCGTCAAAACTCAAATAGGAATCCTATATTTGATTTGTGTGAAAGTGCCTGCTCAGATTCCCGACAACTTTTAAAGGAGTCGGGAACCTTGTTATTCAGTGGGCTATTTTACCCCCTTTTTAACTCTGTCGCCGCAGGCGGGGGATGTTATCCGATCCCAAGCATCTAATCCTACTAACCCTGGAAGTAATTGTACTTGTCCACCACAGACAAGTCCGAAAAAACCAAAAGCAAGATAAATTGCTCTCTAGTATAATTAGGTAGTGACCCAAGTGCCTTGTATCAGGTGTGTCTACCAAAACTTTGCTCAGGACATCCGGAATACGGTTGTTTCGTTTTGTATATTAATTTTATTACTATAGATATTGGAATACTTCCCTTCAACAGGGATTGCCTTGTTATCTTTAGGGTTAAGAGTGTTATTTTGGTACAACAGAAGTGTTGAGGAATAGCAACACGATGCTGCAAACGCAACAGGTTATACATAATCGCTATCAACTGAAAGAAAAGCTGGGTGAAGGTGCAGGTCGTCAAACTTGGTTAGCACTGGATTTGTCAACACAAGACGATATTGTGGTCAAACTGTTGACCTTTAGCGACCAGATGCAGTGGGAGAGTTTGAAACTCTTTGAGCGAGAAGCACAAGTTTTAAAACAGTTGAACCATCCTCGCATTCCTGACTATCGTAATTATTTTTGCATTGATGACCAGTTACTCTACTTTGGGTTAGTTCAAGAATATATTCCTGGTACATCACTCAAGCAATTACTCACTAAAGGTCAAGTGTTTGCAGAACCAGAAGTTCGTAAAATTGCTGCTCAGATTCTAAAAATTCTGATTTATTTGCATGGTTTGAGTCCTCCTGTGCTGCATCGGGACGTTAAGCCTAGCAATGTGCTAGTAGGTAAAGATTCTGGTATTTATTTGGTTGATTTTGGTGCAGTACAAGACCGCGCTGCAAGAGAAGGTGCTACTTTTACAGTGGTGGGAACTTATGGCTATGCACCACTCGAACAGTTTGGCGGAAGAGCAACTCCAGCATCTGATCTCTATGCTTTGGGAGCAACATTGATTCATTTGCTGACGGGTATTTCTCCAGCAGATTTGCCTCAGAAAGATTCTCGCTTGCAGTTTGCTCACCTTGTCAGGCTCAATCCTGGGTTTGTCCGTTGGTTAGAGCAACTGACTGAGCCTAATCTTGAAAGACGCTTTAGTAGCGCTCAACAAGCACTTGACGCTCTTAGGGCTAATCAAAATGCGATCAAAATTGCTAGTCCACGACTCCCGGAAAGTTGCATTTGGGTGGACAAATCACCAAGGCGCTTGCAGATTCAACTTCATGTCCCTTGGTACAAGGTAATATCTACCCCAAGAAATTGGCTTGTACTGACGGGGTTGGGACTTTGGTTATTTTGGCTGTCGATGCTGATCAGCGGTTGGGTTTATTTGTTTTGGTTGGCAGGTAGTCTTGTATTGGGGGCTTGGTTTCTATTACCTGTGTTTGCCCAAACCAATATCAACTTCGATCATCAGCAATTTGAAATTGAAGTGAAATTATTAGGTTTTTGCATCAAACGACAGCGAGGAAATGTCTTAGAGATTGATAATGTTTTTAAAAGTGACTCTGGCGGCTATGGTAACAAGAAAATTCCTGAGGTAACTTTGGCTGTTGGTGTCGAAGAGTATTCATTTGGAAGATTGAAACCACCTCTTTCTCATCAGGTATGCCGTTGGCTCGTAGATGAAATCAAGCATTGGTTGGGACTTTAGATTTTAAGCTTTTGGTTATGGCAGAAGGTGGACAAGTTCTTTGCATTCGCGAGGCGACTCCCCAGGAGTCTCGTTATCAACTTAAAGAAAAATTAGGGCAAGATGCTAGTCGTCAAACTTGGTTAGCAGTAGATTTGCATACACAGCCTCAAGAACAAGTGGTTGTCAAACTGCTTGCTCTGAGTCCGCAGATGCAGTGGGATGAACATAAGCTGTTTGAACGTGAAGCTCAAGTGCTGAAAAATCTCAATCATCCCCGAATTCCCAAGTATCGGGATGACTTTGTTTTGGAAAAGCAACCTGGCTCAAGATTTCCCTGGTTTGGGTTAGTGCACAGTTACGTTCCCGGAACATCATTCCAGCAACTGCTGAATCGGGGGCATCGGTTTTCTGAGTCACAGGTGGAAAAGATCGCAACAGAAATTTTGAGCATTCTTGTTTACCTGCACGAACTCAACCCTCCTGTGTTGCACAGAGATATCAAACCCAGCAATTTAATTTGGGGTGAGGATGAGCGCGTTTACCTGGTTGACTTTGGCGCAGTGCAAGATCAAGCGGTGTTAGAAGGTGCGACTTTTACAGTTGTAGGAACCTACGGTTATGTACCAATGGAACAGTTTGCAGGTCGTGCTGTTCCCGCTTCTGACTTGTATGCTGTAGGTACAACCTTAATTCATCTCCTCACCGGAACGCCTCCTGCTGATTTACCATACCAGAACTCCCGCATTCAGTTTGCTGATAAAGTAAGTGTCGATTTGGGTTTTGTGAATTGGATTGGTAAACTGACAGAACCAAATGTTACAGAGCGACTGAGTTCTGCACGCCAAGCCCTAGATACGCTCAAGAATAGACACGCACTCACCCCACCACTCACTAGCCGTAAGCCCACAGGTAGTCTAGTTCAAATCAAAAAGTCTGCTCACAAAATAGAAATTAAAATCCCCAGACGCGGAAGAAAAACATTTAAATTATTCTATCTTCTAGGCTTAATTATTCCTTTCGTTTGGCAAATACCACAGTGGTTTAATTTACTTTCAACCGGACTTATCTACCATTCGATATTGTATATTCTGCCTCTTTTAGCATTAGTGTTTGTCCTATTCCAAGCAACAGTGCTACCTGCTTTTAGACATACAGATATGTACTTTGATCGTGAAGATTTTGAGATTCGCTGGAAGTTATTTGGTTTATCTTATTGGCGGTATCGAGGAAAAACTCCACTGATTTGTAGAGTGTATGAAGAGATAGTTCAACAGGGTTCTGCACCTCGGGGCGTGACAATTGAATATTCTGATAAACAGAAGCTCACCTCTAGTCCTTTAGCAACTGTGGAACGCCATTGGTTAATTGACGAGATTAAGGATTGGTTGAAATTAAATCAGTGAACAGTAAACAGTGAACAGTGAACACAACGACCACGCTCAGTGGATCGCAGTGAACAGTAACAACTGATAAGTAGCTCAACCTAATTAAACGTAAAATGTCATTGCGTTAGCGTAGCGGGCAAGGGAGGGCATACGGAACGTAGTGGAGGGAAGCAATCGCAAGAATCGTATTTTATATTTTTTATGTTGACCTACTTAACTGATAACTGATAACTGGTAACTGATAACTAAGGAGAATCCGTCCTAAGCAAGTGGGCTGTAACTTGAGCTTTAGCTAGTTCTATAATAAGTCGCTGAGCTTGATGCTTATAAAGTGGTACATGTAATGTTTCTGGTAAGTTTTTCATCACTGTTCTCGCTGTGTTGAGACTGCATCCCGAAATGCGAACAAGAACATTCGCCCCCTCAAATTGTGCTTCCTCTGTCAAAGCTTTTGTAATATGTACTTGCCAGGTTTTTGATGTGGCGATCGCAGATCCCTGCTCAATCCGCTGTAGACCATCGCTTGTTGCTAACACTACCATGCGATCTGCGCTCCGCGCAGCAGCGAAGCTATCGCCCACAACTAAACTAATATCCTCAGAAGGCATAAGCTTAGGCATTTCTGTTTCTTTTTGGTAAAGAATTGGAATAACTCCATAGCCATAAGCAACTTCAGATAGCAGTAAGCCATTGAGCGTATCACCTGCTTCAATTTGGTATTCTGTGACCAAGATAGTTTTGTGATCAACGCGGAATAGATTAATAATATTTTCCCCAAATGCAGCCCCAGCAAAAGCTTCAGCGACTACAGCATAGACACACAAAACTTGAGCATTCGGCAAGAGTTCAGCCAAATTGTCACTTAAACTAAGACCTGTGGTGCGGATAACCAAATTGCTTTCTGGATTTGCATCATAAGCCATTAAGCTGACTTCCAAATTCAGCATCTCATCATCAGTTACCACAACGACACTTTTTGCTGTCTGAAGATTTGCCTTGGAAAGAGACCTCTTTAACGAACCAGTTATGAGTGGCATCTCTGGTAGAATTGTCATGTCAAAGTCTGTGTTTAGGGTGATGCCAACAAGTGGTTGGTTGAATTCTTGTAAAATCTCCACAATTCCCTGACCCATCCGACCGAGTCCCACCACGACGACATGGTCTTTTTGAGGAACGGGTGGACGTCGTTTATTCAACTGAAATCTGGCAGCTAAAAGTCTTTCTGTCAAAAAACTATAGAATATCCCCACAAGGATTGTACCAGTGATTGTCATTCCCAAGCTAATGAACCGCAACCAAAAGGGAACAGGAAGTGTGAAATTGAACCCACCAAACAAATCACCAAATCCCCCGAGAAGTAGCATCATTGAGGTAAAAAAGGCGTCTATCAAGCTGATTTGGGGATAGCTTAACTGATACAAAACCGTTCCCAATAGCAATAAAAAACTGACAATCACTCCACAGATAATACCTAACTGCTTAAATCGATTTTCGTCAGATTTTCGCAAAAATGTGATAAATTGCTGCTTAATAGTTAACCAGTTAAGGTGTTTTAGTGTTGTTAATAAGTGCCAAGGATTATACCAGGTATTTCTTACCAGTTTCTTAGAATTAGTAGAAGTTGGTTTTATAGTCTCAATATAAACAATCGTATCTCCCGGCATCAGACGTGTATCTGGCTCCCATTCATGGAAAGCTTTGGATAAAGAAGTTGCACCAGATGTGTGATAGAGAATCCGACGCTTGTGAGTATTCAGTTCGTACAAGGTAGAGTTGTTGCACCAACGGTCTGTTGGTGATAAAGTACGTTTGACAACTTGCAGCCACTGTCCTTGTAAGTGAAATAATCCTAATGTCTCTGTACCAAGAGCAGCAAGAGCAAAAGCTGGCGCAGGTAGTTGAGTTGGTTCAAAGGCAACAAAATTCCCTAAATGTTGACTCAATAATTCATTGAGATTTTTTTTAGATGAACGAACAATTAAGCGGGTTTTGGGATTAAGTTTCCGCACCGCTAAAGCTGTCTCTGCATTCACTTGCTCATTACTAGTGACTATGATGGCAGCTCGACACTGTTGGATTTTAGCTTGCTCTAGAACACTGATTTGACGACAGTCACCAACAAGTAAATTATCTAATAAATCTGGAAGGTGAGAAAATTCCCAGTCTTGGGGCAGGTTCTTGTCAATAGCAATCACGCTGACTTCAAACTGTTTGAGGGCGACAACACAATGTTGACCTAAACTCCCCAATCCGCAAACTAAAAACTGATCTAAGAGCACCTGAGGCTGTACCACGTGATGCACCTGTATTACTGGTTGTTAATATGTATTTACAATTATGGACTACTAATTTATAGATATTAATTACTGTGCGTAGAGAAATTCCCATATCTGCTAAAAATTTTATGATGCTTGTTTTTCAGCATTTGTGAAAGAATAAACCCGCTCTTGAGTCAACCAAGCAGCATAAAGCAGAGATTGGCGAATATCCTCTGGTTCTAAATCAGGGTATTCTTCTAAAATTTCCTCTACGGGTTTCCCATTCGCCACCAAATTGACAACTAACGAAACAGGAATTCTCATTCCACGTTCGCGTCAGCGTTGCGAAGCAATATACAAGCTTGTCCAGCCATGATGCGGGCATCGAAGGTAATTCTGTCTAAACCTAACATAAATCAACTCTCCAAAATACGTCGTCTAAACTAAATTTAATTCCTTGCCTGACCAGAAAAATCTTGAGTCGTGTAGTAGTGTAGGGTGGGCACTGCTAGTTAGATCCTGCCAACCATATAAGGGTTTTAGTGGCAGTGCCCACCTATGTGTGTTTCTAAAACTAACATAAATCAACTCTTAATACCTCGTCTAAACTAAATTTAGTTGCTTGCCTAACCAGTTCGCAAAACTGGAATGATACAAACTATAAAAGATTTCTTCTCCTCTGATTTCCTCATATAAAAATTCCAGCCAATTTTCCAGCACTTTTTCTACTTCGTATTCATCTTCATCAACCATTTGGGCGATTAATTCTACTGAAAGGGGTTGCACAAGCTGTGCTAGACATTTTAATACACGATTACCAACTGAAGACAAACCTTTACCCTTAATGCGCTGGTAATGATTTTTGTAATACGCTTTTAATCCTGGAGGGAGTGGTTCAAATTGGAAGGGTATGGCTAACGCCACGCTTGGGCTATCGGGATAAAAGCCTTGGGAGATTGCTTTTAAGATGTGGTTGAGATACATGAAATTGTTTTCGCTCTTGACTGTTAGCTGTTGTGTGAGCTGTTGGCAGAATTCTTGTTCACTTGTAGAGACGTTACATGTAACGTCTCTACAATTGGTTATCCACCCAGAGTTTTTAAAAAAGGAGGGTGTGAGTGAAATATATTGTTGTATATAGGTCTGCACATCTTCTCGGTTTTGTTCGGAATATGCTTCTAAATCCAAAATTTGAGCAGGAGTTTCGATTAATAAACCAGATTTTTCGCTCTTGAAGGGGCGACGGGTGAGGAGAAAATAAACTCGCTCTGGGAGATATCTAGGAAGGTAAAATAGATTTGAGTCTGGAGATTGGTTGTTGAGGTCGATTTGATCGCACCCATCAATAGCAATAATCAAACGCTGATCTGGTTCTAGTAAATCGCTCACTTTCTGAAGTAAAAGTGAGAAAAACCAACTTCCCTCGGTAGCGTGATCAGGAAGCGACACATTTGTATCCCCCATTTTCCCTATTAACTGAGTGCAAACAGTTATGAGAAATTCCGTACTCAAATTTTTTCCTTCAACTTCCGCACTGTAATAAACAACAGAAGGATTGTCCATCACATACTTGGCGAGGATGGCACTTTTGCCACTGCCAGGTGTGCCCACAATGGTAAAGTAACCACAGGGTTGGTCGTTGAGGAAGTCGGTAATGGCAGTAAAGGCAAATTCACGACCAACAAAATTGCAGCTTTTCTCGTGAATCAGTTGCTGGAATTCTTTTTGGGAAGCAGTTGGGGGGCGAGGTGTGATATTCATAAACCTGCTTCTAACTGGAGGAAATGAATCTGTCCTGAACTATCCCCTGCCGTAATTGTCATGCCATCCGGTGCAACAGCACAACAATATACTGAATTATCAGCAGTAAAATTGGTAATAACTTTACCATCAGCCAAGTCCCAAACTTTGAGAGTCCCATAGGAAGCAGAAATCACCCGCTTGCCGTCTGGGGTGAGGGCGAGTGCGTTTACCCAGTGGTTATGACCTGTGAGAGTACGAAGCAAACGCCCACCGGGAGGAGTTAAGCTAGGTGTCAGGGGACGCAACCAAGGATCATCTTGCCACTGCTTTGCCTGTGCTAATAATGCCTGAATCTCAGGTTGGGGAAAAGACAGCAACCGCCCTAATAATTGCCCTGCCAGTAGCGTGTGATCCTTAGCTAAAATATGCGCTGATAGACGCAGCGTTCCTTGAATCCGTTTCAGCGTTTCTACTTCATGGGAGTTATCGTCTGAGTGAGTTGCCACCTTTGACGAGTCAATCAAATCGTAATCTGTAATCAGCGCTTGCACTCCAAATTCAGGACGCTTAATCTTGGCTTCTAAATAGTCGAAATCAGTCAAAGTTTGGTAGCACTCTGCAAATTTCCCCGACTTCACGTAACTTTTTACGGCACTGCTCAGATATGCGTTCTGGAACGAGAGAGGTTTTGCAGCTAATTTCTCGGCAAGTTTCCCCATCTTACGCCATCTCCCTGATATAATATTCAGCAATTTTTTGGTTAACTTCGTCAAATAGTTTCCGGGTTTTCTTCAGATCCCGTTTGCCTTTCAGGAAGTCAAGGAAACTTGTATGGTAGATGCTATAACAGGTTTCTTTATCTACTTTTTGGTCTTTCAAATACTCAACCCACTGCTCCAAAACCTTTTCCACCTCATATTCATCCTGGTTGGTAATTTTTGCCATCATCTCACAGGGAATAGGCGTACTAATTTCCACTAAAATAAATAGAATAATCACCATCTTTTCCTTAGGTTCTGTATCCATACCCATTCTCCTCCAATGGGTTTGATAGTATTCCTCAAGACCTTTAGGAAATTTTTCTAAGGATAGGTCGTTGTATTCTCCTTGAGCAATTCCTGGCAAGAGATGATACAAATACATAAAGTTATTTTCACTTTTTTCAGCTACCTGCTCAACAAAAGTGAAAGCAGCTATTTGACGCTCTGCTATCCACTTCCTAAGACTATCTTTAGTTTTGAGATTTTCTTGGATACAGAACCAAATATAATTTTCAATATCCTTACGGCTCAAATCTCCATATTCCGGATTTCTTAAATCTAACTCCTCTTCAGGAACTCCTTGAGTGTATAAGCGCTTGTTATCTGCAATATAAGGTCGTCTCGTCAACAATAAATAAACTTTATTGGGGAGTGTCGTCGGTAAATTCAAAAGATTTTTATCTTGGTCTTCTTGCTTTACCTCATCAAGCGCATCAACAACAATTACAAGGCGTTCGTCATCTAACAGATTATCGCTGACTTTTTGAAGCAAAGTTTGTAAATTATCATCTTTAGCATTCTGCAACCAATAACGATTAATAAGCTGTTGACGAATACGTTCCAAAAACAACTCAGGTCTATTGCGACCTTCAGAGCGAATATTGAAATAGCAAGGAAATTTCTGATCCCAAATAAACTTAGCCGCTATCGTGCTTTTTCCCATCCCTGCATCTCCCACGATAGTAAAGTAACCGTTAGAGTTACGGGAAACAAACTGTTGTATTTTATCAAAAACAAATTCTCGACCGCGAAATGACTCTATTTTTTGCTGTATTAATGCTTGGAACTCTTTTGGATAAAGCGAATATTCTGAAAATTTAGTAGAATCTGAATCACTTAAAACTTTTAGAGGAGATTTAGTCCATTTCGTAACTTGAGTGTAAACACTAGAAAATTTTTGAATCTCTGCTCTCAGGTCAAGCTTTTTTTCTCCAAACTCACGCCACAACCCCCTGCGAATAATAAAATCTTTTGCTAGTTTTAAAAATTTTGCTAAGTCATTAGCATTATATTTTTCTACAAAAGTCTTTTTTATCTCGTCTTCACCCAACAAATCTATCATCAGCTGCATTCCTTGAAACTCCTGATAATACTTGACGATACTCCAAGCATAAATAGCATCAGGTTTTTCCGGAGGCTGAGTCGGGTCTAGTCCCCATTTCTGTAATTCTTTAATAAGATTTGGATAGTTCTGAGCTTGTGTGCGGAGTTGACCAAGAGCATCAGCAATCTTGGGTAGCTGCCCAATAAGTTCTGTAAAGATCATAATAAATGGTTGTGTAATAAATGACTGGATATTAGCTACAAATACGATACCAGTCTTTCCAGAAAATATTTACTCAGATCTTGCACCTCCACCTGAGCACACCTTGAACTGAAGTTCAAGGCTAATAAACCAAGTCCGTTAAAACGGACTAAAAAACTTACTCAGTCCGTTTTA
>NZ_CAWPKW010000116.1:0-333 GCF_963888615.1 Brasilonema octagenarum UFV-OR1
GTCTTTATAACAAAGTGCTTGGTAAGTGAGAAAGTCTCGCGATAGCTGAAATAACTCCTTGTGCTTGTCATGAAAATTTTGATGGAAAGAAGCGTAAAAATCCTCTATTGAAGTAGCCAAGAGGTTTTTTAAGGAAGTTAATTCCTCCTGTGCATTATCTCTTTGTTGCTCTGTACTAACTATATTTCTAGAAATTTCTTGTAATTTTCCTTGTACACTTTTTACCTCATCTGCCTTTTCTAGTCCTTCTCTAACCGACCGTGCTTCCTGAAGAAATTCGCTGCGAGTGTTGGGATTTCTAACAGGGAAAGGAGTATTGAATGTATTTTCAAT
>NZ_CAWPKW010000116.1:343-618 GCF_963888615.1 Brasilonema octagenarum UFV-OR1
AACTGCCTTTGTTATAATCTGTTTTTCTGTTTTTTTAGTCAGCCAGCGCCATAAACGCATCCACCAAGGTAATGTTCCTTCGGGTAACTGTCGTTCTGCATTATCAAAGCGCAATTTAATTTTTCGATAAGCTTCTATTGGAAGTTGTTCATACTCTGCCAATTCTGTTGATCGTAGCTGATACTGCCTTCTCGTCGATACTGCAGTTTCTAAATTCTGTTGAAGTGTTTGTATTGTTTCTAAAACTTGAGGTAGCCTTTCTTCAGATAAAGCTC
>NZ_CAWPKW010000117.1:0-611 GCF_963888615.1 Brasilonema octagenarum UFV-OR1
CATCGTTTTGAGTTCTTTCTATACTGGCACAATACTCAATTAGTACTGCATATTCATCGTCGGAACATCTAATTGTTAGTTTTTTCATGCCGTCAATATGCCGTCATTTATGATATAACAGTAGCATGAAAACATTGAAGTTTAAGTTGTACGAACACAAGCGGAATCGATACCTCAAGCAGTCAATTAACGCTGCTGGGGTAATCTATAACCATTGCATCGCCCTTTGTCGCCGATACTACCGGATGTGGGGTAAGCACTTGCGGAGCGTGAAACTTCAATCTCATATAGCCAAATTGCGGAAGCGTAATCCGTTTTGGCAGTTGGTAGGTTCTCAAGCAGTCCAGGATATCTGTCAACGCATCGAGAAAGCATACCAATTGTTTTTTAAACACAACAAAAAAGGAGTTAGACCACCAGGGTTTAAGAAGGTTAAGAAGTACAAATCATTCACCCTTAAACAAGCAGGATACAAATTTCTAAGTGGTAATCGAGTTAAGGTTGGGAACAGAGTTTATCAATGTTGGAAATCTAGGGAGATAGAGGGGACAGTCAAAACTCTAACCATTAAACGGACACCGTTGGGTGAATTGTTTATGGTTATCGTGGTT
>NZ_CAWPKW010000118.1:0-10828 GCF_963888615.1 Brasilonema octagenarum UFV-OR1
GGCTCTTGGCGCGATAGCTAGCCCCTTAGGGGGCGCTGCGCAAACGCTGCTGCGCAGCGCGCAGATCGCTACTAATGGTCTTAAAAATTTTAGTCTTAAAAATTTCGACACGTTGGTTCGGATCACAGCCAAGTAAAAATTCTGCCACTTTAGATCTTGACTCTGTAACTGCGGATTGATTTTTTCTTTATTTAAATTTTTGTTGAGATATGCAAGTTACAATAACTAAATAATTATGAACAAAAGTTACAGTCCCCACTTGACCCATCTGTGAAGACAAGTATGGAACCAATTTCGCTAGAAACCGCTACGCCTCTAGCCCCCATAATACCCGAGATAGCAATTTCAGAACCGACTGTTGTTGCTAACTCAACACTCAGCCCTTCAGTTTTAAGAAAGAATGCTATTCGTATCAGCCTCAGAGCCTCTACTGTAGATGGTGTCTTCACATCAATATACTTGACCATTGTCACTGGTGTTTTACTCTCTAATTTTTTGGTGGAATTAAATGCTAGTCCAGTGATTATTGGAATGCTGTCTTCCATTCCAATGCTGGTGAATCTGATTCAGCCGTTCGGTGCCTATCTATCAGAACGCACAACCAGTCGCTTTCGATTTTCGATCCTTACAAACGTGAGTGCGAGGATACTCTGGTTATTTCTACCCATTGGGATCGCCGCCCTTAGCTTCGGATATATAAATTCTCAGCAATTGATAGTTCTAACACTTGTGATTATCTTGTTAATCAATATGTTACAAGGATTAGGACATCCATCGTGGATGAGTTGGATGGCAGCTTTAGTCCCTCGACAGATCCGAGGAAGGTATTTTGGGTTGCGTAACAGTGCTTTCAGTCTAACTGTTTTAACTTTTATACCAATAGCCGGTCTAGTTGTCTCTAAATGGCCTGGTGGAACTTTACAAGGTTATGCAGTGCTTGTGGTGTTCGGGACTCTATCAGGTCTGATAGGTCTTGGGTGTCAGTACTTCCAGGTGGACGTCAATCCACAGATGCAGCACGCTTCTGTCCTCGGTTCTTTAGTGAAAAATGCTATTTCTGGAGATACTGATAATTCTAGTCAAACTACTGATACACAGCCAGAAACTATAGAAAATACAACTGATTCTGTACCGGATTCGAGTGCGATAAAAGGTATTTTAAATAACTCTAATTTCTTGATGTCTCTGTTGTATTTCAGTTTCCAAATGTTTGCCATTAACTTGAGTACTCCTTATTTTCCGCTCTATATGTTAAATAAGTTACATTTAGATGTGAGTGTTGTGGCACTCTACGCCAGTTTTCAGGGGGCGGCAAACCTGGTGATGCTGACTTTCTGGGGCAAGTTATCAGACAAAATAGGTAACCGTTCAATCTTGATATTAATGGGGATTGTACTTACACTCATACCTTTATTTTGGCTAGCGATTGATGTTAGTTTCTTTGGCATTTGGCTGTGGTTACCCCTTTTACACATGTTACTTGGAGGGATTTGGGCAGCAATTGATTTATGCAACAACAATATGCAGCTAGCAATTGCGCCTGTCAAACAACAATCCCTTTATTTTGGAGTAATTGCTGCCGTTACTGGAGTTTGTGGCGCTTTAGGTACAACTATAGGTGGTTTGATTGCACAAAATCCCTCATTAGGTGGTTTACCAGCAGCCTTTGTTGTATCTTTTGTGTTCAGAATCGGAGCAGTTGTTCCCCTTTTATTTGTGCAAGAAGCGCGAAAAAACTCTTTAACTGAGGTGATACAAACTCTGTGGATATTTCGTAAGCAGGTAGTAGAGAATTAGACATCGTATAGTGTAACCACTCACCTTCGTATCATCGATAATCAAACAGATATAGCGCTTTTCAACTCACTTAAATAGAGATGTGGTATGGGGTGGGCATTGCAATGTCCAATGCCCTTCGGGTATGACACTCAGGAATTGCTGTTGTATTACATCGAACCCATGACAATACCCCAAAAATAAGCTTCAAAACGATCCTCATCTTTATCTATGTATCTCTTGCTTCCCCAAGTATAAACATCCACACTAATACGACCACTATCGCGTTTCCAGAAGAATCCCTTTTTAATCGAGATATTACCCAACAGCGTGATCCAATGGGTGGGATAAGGGAAGGGTGGCGGATTGTTACCGAGTAAACCCTGTGCGGTAATCAAAGCAAAAGCAACGCCACCAGCAGAAATCACTGTTTCTGCTTCATTCAAAGCATCGACTTCGCCAAAAAGATAAGTGTGGGTGTATTTGACATTCCGATAGCCTAAAACTTCCCGCGCCCATCCTTTCATTTCCCAAGATTTAGTCATCCCAGCTATATTGCGGATAATATCGGGCGCTTCTGGTTCAACAGGAAAAACCAAATTTTCTGATTCTCGGCACGTTGCTAGAACCATCCAATCAGCTTGCCCCATTCTTAGTCTGCCTCGACTTTGACGCAACCTATTTGATGCTTCAATACGTCTAGTTCGGCCTTGAAAACCACCAGTTTCAAATAAACTACGACAAATTTGTACGTAGCGCAGGGGTTGTTTACGAACGAGTTCAAATAAAATTGATGCAGGACCACAAAACGGTTGTTGACCTTGGTTGACTTGAAAAGCGTCTAAAAGGCGGGTTTTCATGTCTGTCAGCACTTGGTTTTTATCTAAATTTGACCAAACACTGGGGGCATTGGATGTTTCAAATTCTGCGATCGCCGAAGCGACAGATGGATCTAACGTTGAAGAATTCATTGATTAAGTAGATGGGTAGACATAAAAGTACGTGAGTTCGACAGGGTTGAAAAAAGCACAAAAAAGCGCCCGACTGTGTATTGACTAAGAATACCCATGATGTCAAGCGCGATAGAAGAAAGTTCATCCCAAACCAGCCATTTGCTGTTCATGTGCGGACAGCATCATCTGCGCCGGTTCTAGGTAGGTGTCGTCACCCGTCAGCAGCACGAACATCGCGATCGCGACAGGGCAAGCGCAATACAGTTCGACGATATGATCCTGCATCCTAGGCCACACCCGACCTCCAGCGTCCTGGTACCGTTGAAGCAGATCGGCAAGGGCAGACTCACCGAAAATGGCGTAGTACGCGGCAAAGTCCGTCGCTGGATCGGCAACTTCGGCTTCCGTCCAGTCGATCAGTCCGGTTACCCGATTGTCCTGGTCAACCAACATGTGCCCTGGGTGCAAGTCGCCGTGGATCAGTGCCGAGTGCTTAGGCCAGTACGTGTCGTCAGCGAGCCAGTTCTGCCACCTCTGCCATACCAAGTCCGAGACTCGCAGCAGAGGTTTCGCCTGATCCATCTTCTTGGCGAGTGACTGCCGAACCTCGACAGGCTGCAGCACTCGAACGCCAGCTTCGCACGCCGCATCGTGGTCAATCGTGTGCAGACCCGCGATCGCCCCAGCCAACGAGTCAACAAAGGTGACGGAGGGTGACTGCTGGTCGATGTACCAATCGTAATTCTTGGCTACCGGATTCACGGTGGCGGCTGGAGTACCGGCAAGTATGGGATAGGCAATCAGATCTTCTGTGTTCACTCGCCATTCCGGTACGGCAACTGGGAGGTGCTTACGCAGCAGATTCAGCACCCGGTTTTCGTTGGCTGCTCTTTCGATGACATCAGACCGCCTGGGTGCTCGTAATACCCATGGAATGCCGTCCTCATCGGTGGCGAACGCAACGAGGAAATCGACTCCTGATGCGTTGAGTTCTACGTTTTCGGCGTTCAGTCGAAGACCGTGCTTTTGGGCGACAGCCAGAAATTCCGCAGTGCTGTTGATGATCGGCTTCATGGGAGATGAATCTTTGGATATCGAACTCAATACTTATTAATACCCATCTACTTTTATCAATTACAGAATTTTTCCACGCAGCGAACGAACATTTCCACACCCATCGCCAAGATGGTTTCGTCAAAATCAAATCGAGGATGATGGTGTGGATACGCCAATCCTTTATCAGGGTTCGCAGAACCCAGGAAGAAATAGCAACCAGGAACCTCTTGTAAGAAGTAAGACATATCCTCGCCACCCATTGTTTGGCATTCAGGAACAACACCCAAGGGCGTTTCTACGACTTCTTCGGCAACTGAGCGCACCAAGTCCGCTATGGTAGCATCATTGATCACTGGTGGGTAAAGCGACCAACAATTAAAGTCATAACTAGCACCATGACTCTGGCAAACTCCCGCAATAATTTGCTCAAGACGCTGCTTAAAAAAGCCTTCATATGCTGGATTAAAATACCTTACGGTACCACTCATTCTGGCTGTATCAGCTATCACATTATTCTTGGTTCCAGCATGAAGTTCACCCACTGTCACTACTGCTGAGTCAATAGGGTTGACGTTGCGCGCGACAATTGTTTGTAAGGCATTGACAATTTGGGCAGCAACCACAACAGAATCAACAGTTTGATGGGGCATGGCACCATGTCCGCCTTTGCCCATAATTGTACATTTGAATGTTTCTACAGCTGCCATTAATGCACCAGCGCGGACACCTAGTGTCCCCAAAGGTAAATTATTCCAAAGGTGTAAACCGATAATCGCCTCAACATCAGGGTTTTTCAATACCCCAGCTTCTATCATCGGCTTTGCGCCTCCGGGTCCTTCTTCTGCTGGCTGGAATATAATTTTGACAGTACCAGCAAAAGTGTCTCGATTCTGGTGAAGATAGTATGCTGTCCCTAGGGCAATTGCTGTATGTCCATCATGTCCACACGCGTGCATCACCCCATCGTGTTGTGAGCGATAAGAGACTTCGTTGAGTTCTTGAATTGGCAAAGCGTCCATATCCGCGCGAATTGCCAACACTTTTTGAGTACTAGTATCGTTACCCTTGATGGTAGCTACAATACCAGTCTGAGCAATGCCAGTTTGATGCTCAATTCCCCATTTCTGTAACTTCTGCGAGACAAACTGAGAGGTTAATTTTTCTTTAAAACCCAGTTCTGGCTTTTGATGCAATTGTCGCCGCCATTCCACAAGTTGCGCTTGCAGGGAACGAATGGAGAGTCGAACACGAGATAAATCAACACAAGAGGAGTTCGGGAATGTAGAAACCATGTTTTACATTTTTTAAATTCAAATGACAGCTAAGTACTTTTATTTTTACGCTTTAAACTTTTGCAAAAGGTATTTCTTGCCTCACTCTTCACACTTTTTTAGATATATAGCAATCGTTCTAAATCTAAATTTGATGCTACTTGTGCCATTTTAGATAAATCAGTTAAGTTATCTAGATAAGGTAAGCAGCCAAAAATTGGAATGTGCGTGAGTGATTTCATCAATTCTATGGGTGTCCAATCAGCAATTTCTGTATTTGTTCGAGGTTGAACACAATTCAAAACAATACCTTTTAAATTGATTCGTGATTGTCGTGCTAAAGCCACATTAGCGACTGCTTGACTTATTGCACCCAATCTAACTGGAACAACTAACACTGTTGGTAAGCGCCATTCTCCTGCCAAGTCAGCAACCGTTAATTCATCAGTTACTGGCGAACCTAATCCTCCTAAAGCTTCTAAAAAGATAAAATCACGGCGCGAACGCAAAGCTGTAAAACCTTGCCACACTTTTGCTAAATCTACAGTTTTATTTTCCCTTGCTGCAGCAATGGGAGGAGCAAGGGGTGCTTGAAAATATAAAGGTGTGAGTTCTTCGGGAGATTGATTTAAGGAAAATATTTTTTGATACCACTCGCAATCACCTTCTCCCGATTGCATGAGTTTCATAATTCCCATACTGGCGGAAGAGTGATATTTTTGCCAATAGGCTGCCAATGCTGTCGTTAAAACAGTTTTGCCAACTTCTGTATCTGTTCCTGTAATCAATAGTGTGTTTAATAGCTTGTCAGTCATTAGTTATTAGTTATGAGTAGCCAACAACTAATGTCTCACAGTTACTATCATAAATTGCTGACAATTCTATTCTATAAATATTTTGCATAGTTTTCATGCAGATTCTGCATTGAATTCTACAACCTTGATGGAAAAGCTGTTTCATTAGGAACAGAGTTGGGTGGTTCACTAGCAGGCGGCGTATCTTGTGGTTCTACACCAGGAGCTGTGGACGGCTGTTCTGTAGGTGTAGGTGTAGCTGTGGGAGTGGGTGTGGGTGTGGCTGTGGGGGTGGGAGTAGGTGTGGGAGTGGGAGTAGGAGTAGGTGTGGCTGTGGGAGTAGGAGTGGCTGTGGGAGTAGGAGTGGCTGTAGGTGTGGATCTAGATCTGCGTCTGACTGGATTTTCTAATCCGAGGCTAAAACTATAATTGCTTTGGGGTTGTCCTGGCACAGGACGTACTTGAACCGTATATTTACCAGTAAAAGGCAATGTTCCTTGGTAAAATGAAAAGTCTTTAGCAGCATTGTCAATTGGTTCTTGATTTGCACCTAAGATTGAGAGTAAAACACTACCTTGTTGATTAAGCAATACAGTTAACTGCTGCCCCTTTTCAGCAATAAATACATACTGATCCACTTCATTGACTTTAATTATACTATCAACGTTAGCAGTGTTAGATGTACCAAAATTTAGGGGTTTATTATATACAACAGGTTCATTGTTGGTAGGTGTAGATGTTAAGGTCGTTCCATTGGGAATTACAGGTGAAGGGAAAGTTTGTGGATTTGTTTTTTCTGATGTAGCTTGTGAGCTAGTACGGATGGATCTGACCACAGTCCATGAACCAAATCCTGTTATAATTATCACAGCAAGAGTAATTCCAAAAACTGCCAAGGGATTATCTAACAGTGAAGGGCTACCCTGTGTTGGAATGGCTGGCTTAGATGTATTGGGCGCAGATGGTTGTGCTTGTTCAGGGCGGCGACCAACGGCTACTGTTTGTACTTTGGAAACATTTGAAGTGAAAACATTTGGTTGTTGTGGAGTTTGTAATGCTTGTAGTACATCAGGAGCTTTTAAGTAGCGATCGCCCAGTTTTTGACTTAACATTCGATTCAACACAGAGGCAAAGTGTGGATTGACTGTGACCAAATGTTGCCAATTCCAAGTTAGTTGATGTTCATCAAATAAATCTTGGGGTTCTTTGCCTGTCAACAATACAATTGCTGTAACAGCTAGTGCATACAAGTCACTGCTGGGATATGTTCGACCTGTTTGCATTTGCTCAGTTGGGGCATAACCATGTTTTCCAACAGTGGTTGCTGGCGTTGCGTTATCTGGAGAGTTCAATTTCGTTACCAGTTCTTTTACGACTCCAAAGTCGATTAAAACTGGTAGGCGATCGCTTTCTCGCAGAATAATATTATCCGGTGAAATATCTCGATGAATAATTCCTTGATTATGAATATATTCTAAGACTGGTAACAAAGAGCGTATAAGTTGTAATACTTCTTGTTCTGTAAATGCACTCCCTGTAGCTTGACGCTGATCCAACAAAGTCTGATATGTTTTTCCGCCAACGTAATCTTGCACCAAAAACAAGCGCTGATCTTGTTCAAATCTCTCGCGGAATTGAGGCACCTGGGGGTGTTGTATTTGATATAAAGTTGCTGCCTCTCGCTCAAAAAGCTCTTTTGCTTTTTCCCAAGCATAACCTTCGGTGACTATTGGAATTAATTCCTTAATTGCACAAAGTTCGTCAAAGCGCCTCTGGTCATGTGCCAGATAGGTTCTACCAAATCCACCCTGACCCAAAACTTGAGTGATCCGGTAACGGTTTTGCAATATAGTGTCAGTTGTAATCGGTGCTTGCATCGTTGATCAATTGAGTGTTATAGCAACAGAGGAGGACTTCACTATGATACGGATAGTTTCCAGACAGAGGGAGTCGGTTGAACTTTCTTTAAGGAGGCGATAAGCCGGAGGACTTCGGCGTGAGCGCTCAATCGTTCGCGCAGCGTGCGCTTTGCGCATACGCTTGATGCCACGCGTATCGCCTATCACATGCATCTGCTGTAAGTAGTATGTCCGTTTTAACTTTTATCAGATTTCCCAACTCTTTAAACTTACCTGTGTGCTCTAAAGTTATCAGGTCAAGTATCACGGAAATTGGAAGGCGCAAGCTCCGCAATGATATTGTTTGATAACAAACTAAAAAAAGCCTAACAATTTCCGCGTTTTGCAATCAAAACTAGTATCATTAAGTGTTAACGTTCTCTGAACCGAATATTAATTAAGTATTTATGCTTACCTTTCCTCAGATTCAACAGTCCAAGTGTTGATGCTTGTGCAAAGCAACTGATAAGGTAGTTAAAAGGGAAAGTCTACCAAACACACATCCAATTGAGTTGATTTTTTTCAATTCATGCCAAAAAATCTAAATGATAGATATGGTTTACAAACAGAATATTCAGTTAAGCTATCAATTGTCTCTCTATGCAAGAGCTAGAGAATGTACAAAATGTAGTTTAATAGAGGTTTGTTTAAAGTTTTGATAAAAGCTTTAACAAAACTCATACCAAAAGCTTATGTATATTTTTTATAACTATTTTCGGTTAAAGCTGTCTAATCTGTGGTGATAAGATTGCCATGAATGCACATCGAGGATCTGCTGTGCTCACTTCTGCAACACTAAAAGTGCAGCCAATTGCAACAGGACTAGCTGAAAATACTCGCCTGCGGCTGTTATCTGGCTCTGCCAACGTACCTTTGTCCCAAGAAGTTGCTCGTTACCTGGGCATGGATTTGGGACCAATGATTCGCAAACGATTTGCGGATGGAGAACTATACATTCAAATCCAAGAATCAATCCGGGGTTGTGATGTTTATCTCATCCAACCCGGTTGTAATCCTGTCAATGACAATTTGATGGAATTGCTGATTATAATCGATGCCTGCCGGCGTGCTTCTGCACGGCAAGTCACTGCAGTCATTCCCTATTATGGTTATGCCCGCGCTGACCGAAAAACCGCAGGAAGAGAGTCCATCACCGCCAAATTGGTAGCAAATCTCATTACAGAAGCAGGTGCTAACCGTATTCTTGCTATGGATTTGCACTCCGCTCAGATTCAAGGTTATTTCGACATACCACTAGATCATGTTTATGGTTCTCCAGTTTTGCTGGACTATCTAGCAAGCAAAGAACTGCCTGACTTAGTGGTAGTTTCCCCAGATGTTGGTGGTGTAGCGCGAGCCAGGGCATTTGCTAAAAAGCTCAACGATGCACCACTGGCGATTATAGATAAACGTCGTCAGGCTCACAACGTTGCCGAAGTCTTAAATGTCATTGGTGATGTTAAGGGCAAAACAGCAGTGCTTGTGGATGACATGATAGACACTGCTGGTACTATTGCTGCAGGGGCAAAACTTCTGCGTGAAGAAGGGGCGCGTCAGGTTTATGCTTGTGCCACTCACGCAGTGTTTTCACCAACAGCAATTGAGCGGCTCTCAAGTGGGTTATTTGAGGAAGTGATTGTTACAAATACGATTCCAATCCCAGAAACCGATGCTTCCGGTAAGTCGCTGGGCGAACGCTTTCCACAATTAGTTGTGCTGTCAGTAGCTAACTTACTTGGGGAAACTATCTGGCGGATTCACGAAGATAGTTCTGTAAGTAGTATGTTCCGTTAGCACAAACAAAACAGTTATCTTTAATTACAGTTGTGCATCAACTCAGGAGAATAAAGGATAAAGTTTTTAAAACTTCATCTTTTATTCTTTATTTTTGTCAAAAATAATCATATGGCCAATACATTGGCTTACAAACATCTAGTCAACTTTAGTCTAAACTCCAGTTACTAAGGGTAATGGAATGCCTTTAGCGAACTGCACAACTCCAGCCAATGGAAACGAGAAAAAAGAAATATTACCACTACTACACAAGTAATATAAAACTTTCAAATTAGAAAGAAGACGTAAAAAAGTGAAAGTCTTAGCGGCTGATAAAAGTTACAATTCACTCATATAAACGTGTTGCTTTACGCAAACGAGGAATTAGACCCCAAATACTAAAAAGAGTCTGAAAAACGAGAAAATCGAGGCAGATCAATTAAAATTTAAGTCCCAAGGTTCCAACAAGAACTTTACTCTTTGTTGTGTAAAATAAAATATGTGTTCTAAGTGTTCGATGGAAATGCCACAAAATATCTTTTGATTCCTTTCTTGACATTGCAACTATCCACATATGGATTTAAAGGATTTTATTCGTGGGATAGGTTCATAGATAGGGGGGAACAGAACGCTAGTAGGTATAGGTAGTTCACTCTTGACCAAATGCGTGGGGGCTGCATTACACACACGGAGGACAGGGTTTTGCACGTCCGCAAAATCGGCGACACTTCTTAGCGCAAGTAGAAGAGTTTCTTGCCAAATACCTGGGCAGACGAGTAGAACCAATAGGTAATATACCTGGCAATTGGTGCAGTAATGAAGTAAGAATGTAGCAACTTAGAATTCACATCAACAAACAAAAAGACAATCCAGCAATCAAACTGGAATTAGATCTAGGATTGTCTTAATGACACTGGAAAACAAAATTTTTGGGAAGAGGTTTACAACTATGTCAACTTTGGCACTTACACCTGATAATGTCGAAACCGTTTTAGATGAAATGCGCCCTTATCTCATATCTGATGGCGGTAATGTGGAACTGGTAGAACTTGATGGTCCGGTTGTTAAACTACGGTTACAAGGTGCTTGTGGTTCTTGTCCCAGTTCCACTATGACTTTGAGAATGGGGATTGAACGTCGTCTAAGAGAAATGATTCCGGAAATTGCAGAAGTGGAGCAAGTGATGTAGACAATATATGACGGGGGGATAACAAGAGCGAGGGAAAGAAGGGAGAGAGAATTTTCCCTGACGCTTCGGGTATCTCCTGCACCAGACGCTACGCGTATCTCCTACGGAGACGCTGCGC
>NZ_CAWPKW010000119.1:0-607 GCF_963888615.1 Brasilonema octagenarum UFV-OR1
AGTCAAGATAATGCGTTAGCGCAGCTTACCGTAGGTATCGCCTCTGGCGGGGCTACGCCCATCGCCGATGTGCAAGATAGTAACTTAGCTTATGTGATTTATACCTCTGGTTCTACCGGAAAGCCTAAAGGAGTGATGCTTTCTCATCGCAACCTTTGCAACCACATGTTCTGGATGCAAGCAACATTTCCCCTAACTGAAGCAGACAAAGTGCTACAGAAAACTCCCTTTAGCTTTGATGCCTCAGTTTGGGAATTCTATGCTCCTTTGTTAGTAGGCGGACAGTTGCTATTAGCTCAACCAGGAGGTCATGCTGATCCTGCTTACCTGTTACAGTTAATTTCTCAACAACAGGTCACTACTGTTCAATTTGTACCATCTTTGTTACAAATACTCATAGAACAAGGAGGACTCGAAACTTGTCAGTCCCTCAAACAAATCTTCTGCGGCGGTGAAGCCTTACCAGTTGCTTTGCAAGAGAAAGTGTTAAGTAATCTCAATGTGAACTTGCACAATCTCTATGGGCCGACGGAAGCTTGTATTGATGCAACCTTCTGGACTTGCAAACAAGAAATTAAACGACAAGTTGTCCCTATCGGTCGTGCGA
>NZ_CAWPKW010000120.1:0-605 GCF_963888615.1 Brasilonema octagenarum UFV-OR1
CCCGTACTTTCTTAATCAAAGCGTAGCCATCTTCATCCGGCATCCTGATGTCACTGATTAACACATCGGGGCATGTTCGCCCTTTGGGCGGCTCCCCGAGTGAGCATCGCTCCAGCACCTCCAGCGCCTCAGTAACTGTTGCAACTGCTGTCACCGAAATTCCATGTTGCTCCAGCACTGCCGTGATAAACTCGCGGGCATCGGCTTCATCATCCACAAAGAGCACCTGCAAGCCATCGAGCGAACGAGGGATCTCTACAGCTGCTGCCAGAGGCAGCAGCTCAGCTACTGATTGGATGTGTTGTAAATTCGCCGCCTTGTATTTAGTAATATCACGCACGCCTATCCGTAGAGAAACCAGGGTTCTAGAAGAGTCACGCACAGGTGCCACCAAGAGTGAAGCGTCAAAAGGTTGACTTATAGGCGGACACATACGTATTTCCCACTCTTGCACAGAAGAATATAGAGAGGAAAACTCGTTTAATTTGTTACGAAAGATCCGACGTTCTGCCTCACAGACAAAATTGGCTAATGGTTTGCCAATGAGGATGTTGGGCAAGACGTTGAATAATGCGCCAGCAGCGCGGTTAGCTAAGAGAATCACT
>NZ_CAWPKW010000121.1:0-603 GCF_963888615.1 Brasilonema octagenarum UFV-OR1
AAAAGCGGAACACTGCCCGACCAATAATATTTTCTTTGGGTAAAAACCCCCAGTAGCGGGAGTCGTTACTATCGTTGCGGTTATCTCCCATCACAAAGAATTCGCCAGGAGGAACTTGCCGCTCTTGCATTGGTAAAATTGGTGGCTCAGCTATATAATCTTCTTGTATTGGTTGCCCATCGATGTAAACTTTTCCACCTGCGATACTCACTTTCTTTCCAGGAGTCCCAATAATACGCTTAATGAAAGCTTGGTCTTTAGGATATCCTCGATGTTGTAATTCTTCTGGTGGCTGAAAAACGACGATATCGCCAAATTGTGGAGGATGAAAGAAAGAAGAAATTTTTTCCACAACCAGGCGATCGCCCCTATGCAAAGTTGGTAACATGGAATCTGAGGGAATGTAGCGGGGTTCAGCAACAAAAGTCCGAATGAGGAGTGCTAAGCATAAGGCGATCGCAATCAAGATGAGATTTTCCCGTAAAGTTCGCCATCCTCGCGACGATTCAGGGGATTCTTTCGCTTCACTTTTCTGATGAGTCATAGCAAGCTGATTAATAAGTTAGACGAATTCTAGATTATTTTGACCCTAAAAGGACGTTT
>NZ_CAWPKW010000122.1:0-602 GCF_963888615.1 Brasilonema octagenarum UFV-OR1
CTTTATCAATGGCGGCTGACATAACCTCACCTAAAGGTTTGGCTGCTCTTTGTCTAGCTGCTGCGTATGCCAATTTTGGTTTGAGCAGAACAACTTGTGTCTCTATTTCGGAAAACTTACCCTTTTCAGTTAAGTCAGCTTTTAAACGGTTTACAGCGTCTAGGAACTTGCGAACCTGGTTAGTTTCTAATCTTTGCTGCTTAAGATAAGGACCAAATTCTGCAGCGTGATTAACTAAATCCCTAATAGGATACGCTTGTAATTCCTTCAAATCCTTAATTTTTTGAACAATTTTATCAACTATTGGGCTTGATTTGTTTATTTCTGCCATATTAAAGAATTATGAGCGGTTTAAGAGTTCTATCCAACTAACGATCGCCCGAAAATAAGGCGCATTATATGGACTTTTTAAAGAAGTGCGAAAATCACTGTCATCTAGTACCCTATTGGGTAACCTCGCTAGAGTGTAAGCTATCTTTGGTAAATGCAAATAGTAGCGAGTTCCTAAAGCCTCCTTTGACTTTTTGTCTTCAAATTTCTTCAGTGCTTGCTCTTGTATTTGTGCGGTTATGAGTAAATTACGCACAAAGTTACGGGAATAA
>NZ_CAWPKW010000123.1:0-602 GCF_963888615.1 Brasilonema octagenarum UFV-OR1
GGATATACCTACAGTAGTTGTGTTTAAAATGCGGATGTTTATTTTACGAGCTTCACAAGCTTGTAGAATCTCATCTAAACTGCGTTCTCCTAAATCGACTCGCAGGGTGTCAAAGAAATATTCAGAACCGATGCTGTAACCCAAACGTTTTAATCCTTTTGCCAGCATCACAGTCATCTGGTGGATATTCTCAGCAATTTTTTTGAGTCCAGCAGAACCGTGGTATACAGCATACATACTCGCCATGACTGCCAGTAACACCTGTGCTGTACAGATATTACTAGTCGCTTTTTCGCGACGAATATGTTGTTCACGGGTTTGTAAGGCAAGACGCAGTGCAGGTTTCCCTTGAGCATCTTTTGATACACCAACAATTCGCCCTGGTACTTGCCGCTTATACTCTTCTTTGGTGGCAAAGTAAGCTGCATGAGGACCCCCGTAGCCCAAGGGAATACCAAAACGCTGAGTGCTTCCTACGGCAATATCAGCGCCAAATTCACCTGGGGGTGTTAGCAAAGTCAGACTTAAGGGATCTGCTGCTACCGTGACCAATGCTCCCATAGCATGGGCTTTTTCTATAAAAGCGCGGTAGTCATAGATTG
>NZ_CAWPKW010000124.1:0-599 GCF_963888615.1 Brasilonema octagenarum UFV-OR1
GTTAGTAGTCAGGGAAAACCTGTCGAGAAATGGGTCAATTTAAAGCTATATAAGAACGTAGCTAGAATTGTAATTGATGGTCAACATAGGCTTCTTGCATTAAAGAGATATTGGAACGTCCATACTGGAAAAGAGCCTTTAAGCCCTCAAGAAATTAAGGAAAATTTCAGTTGCTCAAAAACTTTTGACATACCAGTTGTTTATCTAGTGTTCGGTGATTTTGGCAGGGTTGGTCATGCAGACTTAAGCGAAACTGTAAGAGATGAGATAATCAAAGCAACTCGCAATATCTTTACAGTTATAAACAAGACTGCGAAATCAATCGATAAACAAACTCAACTATTGCTTGATGATAGTAAAATATCAGCATTGATTCCTAGAAAACTTTTAGAGGAAGGAGTGCTTGAAGATAGATTCGTTAGGTGGTCTTCCAAATCAAGAAACTTAACTCAATCAGACCCTTATCTAACCACTCTAGATTTGGTTAGCCAATGTACTATTGAACTATTGAAAGATTATCAGAAGCCAGCTTTAAAGAAATCATTCAATTCACCAACTGAGCGTAATAAAGCTCTAGATGATTATTATGAGTCTCATCC
>NZ_CAWPKW010000125.1:0-590 GCF_963888615.1 Brasilonema octagenarum UFV-OR1
GCAATTTGTCAAGTTCCTCTACCGGAGTTTTTACCGCTTCCAAATAACCCACCCAATCCAGCAGTTCACTTAAACCCGGTCGCTTGCTAAGATCAAGTTTACGAAGTTGTAACAAAACTTCGATCGCTTTTTCACTCAATTCTTGGTTAGAAATCTCGTGAGTTGCTAAAACCTGTTGCAAAAGCTCCTCTGTTTCGGGAAATTCAACGTAGTGAAAAATGCATCGACGCAGAAACGCCGTTGGTAATGCTTTTTCTTCATTGTGCGTGACAAACACGATTGGGCGTAATGCTGGGTTGTCGCCAACGGCGTAATATATATCTGGAGCCTCAGTGACTCGAAACTCCAGCCGATCCAACTCCCATAACAAATCATTGGGAAAATCGAGATCAGCTTTGTCGATTTCATCTATCAGCACGACTGAATGACGCCCATATTGAGCGCGGGCGATCGCTCTTCCTAAAGGACCTAAACAAATATAGTTCTTAATTTCTCGACTACGCAATCCTTCAGGTCCTAACTGAGCATCATAAACGCGATTGACAGCATCGTAAGTGTAAAGTAAATCCTGAGCACGACTGGTAGACTTG
>NZ_CAWPKW010000126.1:0-587 GCF_963888615.1 Brasilonema octagenarum UFV-OR1
CTGTTCCCTCTAGTCGCAATGACTGGTGCATAAGTTGATTTCAGTTTCATCTATATATATAAGTGATATAAGTGTTTTTCATATAGCACGTTTGAATTGTGCCCGTATCAAATTTGATCCTTGTTCTATGAATTCTCCCCAACCCGATGATGATAATAACCTAGATGTCAAAACAATTTTGATTTTGGCAGCAAATCCGGCTGGGACTTCCAGGTTGCAATTGGATAAAGAAATACGGGAGATTGATGAGGGGTTGAAACGAGGAAACAAACGTGAGCAGTTTAGGTTAGAGCAAAAGTGGGCAGTACGTCAACGTGATTTTTACCGAGCAATCTTAGATTACCAACCTCAAATTGTTCACTTTAGTGGGCATGGTGGTGGAGTTGATGGAATCGTTTTAGAAGATGAAGCAGATGAGCCAGCGTTTCTTAACGCAGATGCGCTCTCCAGTATGTTTGAATTATTTGCTACAAAGGGAGTTGAGTGCGTACTTCTGAATGCTTGTTATAGTGAAGTACAAGCAAAAGCCATTAGCCAGCACGTCAACTATGTGATTGGCATGAACCGAACGATTGGGGATAAAGCAG
>NZ_CAWPKW010000127.1:0-10241 GCF_963888615.1 Brasilonema octagenarum UFV-OR1
TATGCGCTAAGGCGCACGCTACGCGTTCGGCAAAGCCGTGCCGCAGGCATACGTGCTCTTTGCGTCCTTTGCGGTTTATTTTTTCATAATTTTGCGTAAGTCCTGGGTGTAAGGGAAAAGGTGTTTCTTTCATTCATAACGGGTTGCGATCGCCGCCCCTCAGGCGCTTTCAACAAACGCAATCGATAAAATTCCCAAATTCCGGTGATTTTATCGATTGTATTTCTTTCATCTTTAATATCAAGCCTGGTACGTACCAAGCTTAATATGACTTCGGAACATGAGGGGCTTGTTCATCAAACACCGCCAAGTCAAACCAAAAAGTAGTACCAATGCCAATTTCACTCACCAAATAAATTTTCGTCTGATGCTTTTCTATAATATTCCTGACAATAGATAGCCCCAAACCTGTGCCTTCTAGGGTGTGAACTCGGTTTTCAACCCGGACAAAACGGTCAAAAATGGCTTCTTGGTCTTCTGGACCAATGCCAATTCCAGTATCAGAAATTTCCACTCGTACTTTGGGTACTTGATGATGAGAACTGGACTTTGGTTCAAGTTGGTGGGCGCGGAGGGCAACTTTTCCACCCGCTTTAGTAAACTTGAGGGCATTACCAATCAAATTAGCCAACACCTGCAACAATAAATCATAGTGACCGACAACGAGGGGCAATTGAGGCTCAACTTCCTGAATTAATTCAATGCCTTTGTCCCTAGCATTGAGTTGGTAAGTACGCAGTGTCTGCTCGATCGCCTGCGCCAAATCTACCCCCTTCAAGTGATAGTTGCGACCAGATTCTAGCTTTGACAAATCCAAAACATCGTTAACTAAGCGGGTTAGTCTATCGGTTTCATGATTGACAGTGACCAAAAACTCTTTCTTTTGTTCAGTACTCAAGTCTTCCCCATAGTCGTGCAAAGTCTCGATAAATGATTTGATGTTAAATAGGGGCGTTCGCAATTCGTGGGAGATGTTACTGATAAACTGACTTTTTGCCTCGTTAAGTTCTACCTCGCGGGTAATATCTTGTACGGTAATAGCAATACCTTTAACACTCTCTCTTTGCTGGTTAAGAACTGTTGTCATCAGAATGCGGACAGTGCGCTTGATAGGTTCAATCAGCGGTATACGGAATTCAGCACTTTCGCATTCCCCGGTTGCTATTTCATATAAGGGACGGGTAATTTGCATTCCTACCGCTGCAGGCAAGTGATGTAAAACATTTTCGCCTACGAGTTTAGCTTCTTCCCAGCCGAAAATTCTCTGGGCTGTGGGGTTCGCTAAAATCACCTGCATACTATTATCAATCAAGACGGCTCCGTCAGCAATTGTGGAAACCAGCGTTTCTAGCTTAGCTTTTTCCGCTGTCAGTTCCTCAATATTTTGTTCTTCATAGCGCTCCAAGCGCTCTGCCATCTCATTAAAATTGAGAATTAACTCCCCAAGTTCGCCCCCTAGTGGTAAATCAATTTGCTGTTTGAAATTCCCCGCAGTAATTTGTTTTACCCCCACCAGCAACTCTTTTATCGGCTTGGTGATTGTCAAAGCGTTAATCACCCCTCCCAAAATCACCATCACCCAAATTGAGATAAAAACAGCAATGGTGACATCACGAGTGAAATTTGATGAGATGACTGCGGCTGAGTTAGGGTTAATCCCAACTGCCAACACACCCAAGTATTTGCCATCCGCAGTCAGTGGAACAAACACATCGGTGACTTCCCCGTCTGGCGATCGATGTTGTCGCACCATCGGCTTTTCGGCATCAGCAGCATAATCATCGGGCAGTTCTATCCGCCGTTCAATGGCAAGGGATGTTCCCACCTCCGGTTGCCAAAAGGGAATACCGAAATAAATATTTCCTGTGTCATCAGCATAAAGCATATAACGCACGCTAGAGGTGCTGCTATAAAAGCGTTGGGAAAATTCTGCCACCTCAGTGAGATTATCATTAGCAATGAGCGGAGCAACGTTAGCCGCCAGCAGCAGCCCAAGATCACGACCAAAGCGAGTGTCATTTACACGTGCATCCAGCTGAATTGTATTCACAGCCCAGAAGGTCAAACCACTCATCACCAGAGAGACTACCAAAGTAGCGGCTGCTAAAAGTTTAGTCTGGAGAGTGAACTCCAACCACCAATTGACAATTGCTTCTTTGATTATTTTTAAAACAGTTAGCATCTTAAAAAATCGTTATTATAGTGCTGACAATGATGGTCATCAGAAATATGGGTAGAAACCTCGTCCTTCTAGGACGGCTTTATATTGAATTTGGGCACCATTACCGCCTTGGAGTTGTTTAATTCGGTGTGCTATTGTGTTGCACTTTCAACGGGACAGTTACCGTCTCAAACCTCACAACTCTGTACGCATAATGGATTTGCTCATTCGAGCCTCGCTTTCGCGGTTAAGTTAGCTTCGACCGGTTAAAAGAGCTTGTTAGGCTTGCAACACTGTTCCAGTGACCTTAGAACTGTTTAATCACAAGCGACAGAGCAGGGAACTAGCTTCGCATTCCAAGGTGTCGTGACTCAAATAACGTTTACCTATTTCTAGGTGGTCTGGTCAGAATAGCTTGTTAGATTTCTCTTTCAAGCCTCATGCCTTTAGGCTGAGGTTCCTGACAGGATAGTATATGATTTACCTAAGACCTATCAAGGTTTAACTTGTTAGGGAAGGGATAGTTATTTGTTCATCCCTGTTAGGAATTAAAACTAGCCCAATAAATAAAAATTAACAGTTTCTAGACAAACACGTAACAAAGAGCAAAGAAGCAGAGGAAGGAAGCGCTTGGGTTGCCCTTGGGTTGCGGGGAGAGAAAATATTTTCCTCTCACTCCGTTTGTCTTATTTAACTCGGTGACCAATGTCTCTTCGGTAATACATTCCCTCAAAGTGAATGCACTGCGTCCCAGCATACGCTTGGGTAAGCGCGTGCTCAAAATTTTCTCCAACTGCAGTAATGTTTAATACCCGACCTCCGTCTGTCACCACTTGTCTCGTTTTCTCGCTCCCGCCTGGGAATGCCTTTGTCCCAGCATGAAAGACAGTGGTTCCCAGTGCTTGTGCTTCCGGAATACCAGTAATGACTTTTCCTTTCTCATATGCTCCAGGATAACCACCAGAAGCAGCAACAACTGTGACAGCTGCACCTTGCTTCCAAGCGATCGGTGGCATTTGAGCCAAACGTTGCTCAACACAAGCTAGAATTAATTCTTCTAGGGGTGTTTCCAACAGAGGTAACACAACTTGCGTTTCTGGATCGCCAAAGCGACAGTTAAACTCCAAAACCTTAAAATCGCCATTAGGAGTTATCATTAAGCCAGCGTAAAGCACACCTCGGTAGTCAATGCCTTTTTTCCTGAGTATGGCGATCGCTTTTTCTAAAACTTGCTTTTGAACTTTTGCCATCAACTCTGGTGTCGCGATCGGCGCTGGGGCATACGCTCCCATACCACCAGTATTTTCCCCTGTATCGCCCTCACCAATCCGCTTATGATCTTGAGCAGCCAGTAACGGACGAATCGTTAACCCATCCGTTAACGCTAAAACAGAAACCTCTTGCCCTGTCAAGCACTCTTCAATAACAACAAATTTCCCTGCACTGCCAAATTCTCCGCCAAACATGGCATCAATCCCCGCATGTGCCTGTTCCACTGTTTGGGCAACGATGACACCTTTACCAGCCGCTAAACCATCGGCTTTGACAACAATTGGTGCTCCTTGACCTTTTACATAAGATTTCGCTGCGGCTGCTTCCGTAAATACCGCTGCCCGTGCTGTCGGAATTCCTGCTTCCTGCATCAAAGCTTTTGCCCAAGCCTTACTTGCCTCAATTTGCGCGCCTGCTTTCGTTGGACCAAAAACCATCAGACCAAGAGATTTGAGATAATCCGTAATGCCTTTTGCTAAAGGTACTTCTGGTCCGACCACAACAAGAGTTATGTTCTGGTCTTTGGCAAATTGAGCGATCGCCTCAAAGTCGTCTACTGCCAAAGAAAGGTTTTGGCAACCTTCCATACTTGCTGTACCCCCGTTTCCTGGCACACACACAACTTGCTCAATTTGCTTTGATTGTAACAGTTTCCAAGCTAAGGCGTGTTCCCGCCCTCCATTACCTATAACTAAAACTTTCACAGCTATCCTCTAAGATTTCTTGTAAGGGAGAATGCGAGCGGAGCGACTCGCCGTACAATTTTTTCACCAATTCTGATGATTGTGCAAGTCATAGTACATTGGGCGCACAAATCCTGAATCATTGATTTTGCAATCACTGGTTATTTTTGATACAATGCACTCAGACTACCTTTGGATAATAAAATTTAGTCAACAAGAGTACAAACATGTTGAAGCTAACACGACGACAGTTTGGTCAGCTGGTGATTGCAACCGCAACATTTGCTGGGCTTGGGTATCTCGGCAAAAGAACTGTTGCACAAACATCCTCGATTATCTATGGTGTACGCGTTCCTAAAGCCGGACAACTTGTCATACAGTCCTTAGACTTAGCAACTAAACAAATTCAGGAGCTAACTAGTGTTTCTATACAGTCTGGCGAACAATTGAATAGTATCAGTTATTTAGGTTCTAACAAATTTGTACTAAGCATTAGCCCGCTCAAAAGTGCCGCAAAAGGAAATAATTCCCCTCGGTTATTGACTGTCACTGTAGGTCAGTCTCCAACAAGCACGCCTATCTCTGGACTCGCAAACGACCAGAACCTCGCAAATGTCTTGGTTACTAATGATGGCTCGCTTGTCGGTCTAACGCACAGAAGTGACAAAACGTCATCCACACTAGTTAATATCGACGCTAATACAGGAGCGATTAATACTATTAATAACATCACACTGCCTGTTAGCGAGCGATTCGATAATCTAGCCCAGTCGAAGTTGGATAATGTTGCAGAGTCAAATGGAATAATTTATACGACAAATCTTACGCAACAAGGTAATACAAGTTTGGTGCAGTTGGATTTGACAAAAGGACAAGTAAGCCCAGGAGCGCAATTGACAATTGATGGTAAGGTTTGGAATAGTGGCTTTAGCACCTTAGCCAGCGCTTCAGGAGACCAAATATATGCCCTTGGTGCCCCTCGATATGTGACACCTAATAATCTCTACACCATAAATGTCAGCACTGGAGTTATGACTTTGATACAACAGTGGGATGTTGTAAAGACTACGACTAGTGCTAGTGGCGCATAGAGAGTTCTATTTATCAAGAACAGAATGAGAGGGTGAAAACCCTTGGTTTGAAACCATTTGTTTTAGATATGTACTGGGTAGGTTGGACTTAAGCCCATCAGCCACATATACAGGAGTCAGACCTATTTTTCTTGATAAAAAATACTCCACTATGATAATTAGCGGAGTAACATTAATTTTAATATTGTTAAATTACTGGACTATAACTCTTCTGGCAGTTACTAAAGAAGATAAGCCATCTTGCTTCAGTTTATCTTCTGACAAGCTGACCTTGCTGGAAGTGTTAATCGCGACAGTCTTCACTACTTGAGAGCAAAATGTTCCCACATTTGGCTCTTTTACTTTGTACACTACCTCAGCTTTATTTCCACTAATTGAGCTAATTGATACACTCTGCAAACCCCAGCAGGGATTAGGGAGACTGATGTTTCCGCTCACACTCAGTTTTGGTACAGTATATGAAACCTTTAGTTTAGAACCCAAGTTGTCATTAGCAGGAATAGTGGCAGTATATGTAACAGGTGCAGACTGTAGCGTAGGGCTTGGTGCAGGATCATCGCTCACTGGTCCATCTGTTGGCTGCGTGATCGGCTCACGATAGCGTTGAGTGGGCTGAGCATTAACCTCATCAGTACTAAATCCCACAACCAGTAGAAATGATGCAAATAACACAACCAAGAATGTAACTGCTTGTTTTAGCTGCATGAATTTCGTATACTTCATAACATATTGCAATGTCTACTTGAAAAAGATGACTTAAACTTTTCTGTTTTGTCAAGTTATTAGCGTGACTTTTTACAGCATGTGGGAAACGAGTTCATTCATAAACCAAACCGGATTCCTGTATATTGACAAAACACCTAAAACTATTCCCATTCCTGCAATTGCTGACTGGAGTTGCGAAGTAAGGAATTAATCTGTTCGCGACGGGTTTCAAAGTTAGCAGCAATCGAGATTAGGATGATACCAACAAGCAAGCCAACTACCCATTTCAAAAATGGGTAATGCAAGCTAAAAATCACCAACTGATAGAAACTCGTGATAAAAAAGCTGCTTGTACCAACATACAGAAAAGCCCGCACTCGCAAAGCTAATCCTGCAAAAATGGCGATAAGACTCAAAAATCCGGGTATAAATGCCGTATCTTGATGAAAGATAATAGCCCATCCACAAATTAAACCACAGCCCAGTAGCCGCACCGAGTGGCGACTTGCTTTCATTGGAAATTCTCTCAGGCTAGGATCGAATTGAGCAACATACAGCAGTGATAAGCCAATCGGTATTACATACCACAAAGCATCACTCAGATGTAAGTCTAAAAACCAACGAAACAGCGCCCAATCAATCAGCACTACACTGACATAGGTGAAACGGAATTGTTTTGAAACCTTGGCAATAAAAGCATAAAACCCTGCTGTGATCAGCAAGCCGACTGGATAAATTTCCCCTCGACTTTCCCACAGATATATCAATGGCAAAATATATGCGGCGTTTTGCCAAGGTCTTTTAGACCAGCCCCACCGCTCCCAAGGTAAAATGTAGAGAAAGTAGGCAACAACAGAGGCTATAGGTGCTCTCCAAGGAAGTAACGATTCAGCAAATAAGCGTCCTACTGCTGTATAAATCCAGAAAGTTCTGAACCCTGCGATCTCTAGCAAGCCAAGGTAAACCCACATTTGTGCCATTGTAGATTGTGGATGGTAGCGTCCTTGAAAAATGGCATAACGAATCAAAAATACCCCGGTTCCCAAGCCCACAAGATAGTTTATTGCAATGGGGGTGAAGGTGGCAGAAAATAATAGACAGCTACTAAGAACCCAGTGAATGTGAGCAACGACTTTCAGTTCTTTACTGGTTAGGCGTAAGTAGTCTACAAGCCAAGCCGAAAGAAGACGATATGCATACATAATGCCAGTGCCAAGAACAGACATAGCAATTAAGCCATCGCCATATGCTCCTCCTGGTGGTGCTTGCAAGAGTTGATAGAATAAAAGTTCATATGCTGAAATTGATATCCCAATCAGTCCCAGATACAGTAGGGGTTTTAATTCTCGACGCCGTCGCCCAACTCCAATAACAATGAAAGCCACAGCAACAGAAGATAAACCTGTCCAGTTGGCAAAGGTTGAAGAACGCAACGCGACACCAAAGACACCATACAACAAAGGCAGAATGTGCCAGCGGTTGGGAAGTTTTTCGAGTCGGTGTTTGGATCGCCACCACTCCCCTAAAACTTGAGTAACCAAACCTAAGGCGATGTTAGCAATTGCAATCTTGATAATAGAACGTTCGCCAAAACCCAAAACTTCAGCAATCAATAATTCCAGACACCACCCAATACCATAAAAACTCCAATTACTAGGTTGCTGCCAACTGCGATAAACAATTGCTCCTAGAATTATTGCAGAAGAAGTTAAGTAGAGAAAATCAGATTTCGTTAGCCCTTGATAAACAAGCGTTGAGTGAATACTCAGCAGCAACAACTCAACAGTGCAGAGTGCGATCGCCCACTTGTCACTTGCTTCTGCATAAATAGCTACTAATTCATTCTCTCTGGTGCTTAACAATTTACGCACCAGCCATAAACCAACTGTACAAACTCCTCCTACAACAAACCAGCCCTGTAAGGATAATCTTGCTAAACCAGGCACACCTTCCCATAACAGGGCAGCAATGAAACCCAGTCCAAATCCAACAGTAATTAACGCAGATAGTTTGTGTCGCAAATAGCGCGTATTAACAAACATCAAAGCACTCGCAACAGCCAAACCGATTAATCTACCTCCAGATAGTGGTAAAATTAGTAACTGAGCAAGTCCCAAAGCGGCGACACTCAACCAAGCATTGAGAGTCGGACGTGCTACTGCGGTAGCTGGAGATTTCAAACCAAAAATAGCTACACCTGTGAGAGTCATGGGAGTTATTAACCAAACCAAACCCCAACTCTCACTGTTATTACCAGAACCAAACCAGACTGGTTCAGCATTCATCCATAATAGAGTGTAGCTCAGTGCCGCCAGTCCCAAACCCATGTACCATGCACTCTTGTGCCAGACTCCGTTACCCAAACAACAAAACAACCACTCTGCAACCGCCACAGCCAACACAATGCTTGCCCAGACTTGTGTATTAAGATAAGGAAAAAAGCGATCAATGATTGAGCAAAGCGTTAGCACTTCTGCAATTTGAGTCATATACACCAGACTTATTCTGGTGGGAACTCGTCGCTGGCTGACACTTCCTAAAGTGATTGCAGATAAAAGTAAATTCAAGGAACGTAACGTGGGATTTACCAAACTCACCGCAGTGAGTGAGATTCCAAACAGCAGCGTTAATTTTTCTCCAAAATCAGCCAGTTGCACCTTTTGAGCGCGATAAAGTCTATCCGTCAACGCCACCATCAAAACAAGATAGGGAAATAACACCACACTCAGCAACGCCCAAGGTGTATTCTGAGAATGAGTTAGTTGAGTAGCAGTGCTAATCGCCCATTCTTGCAACCCAAAAGGCACTAACAACCATAACAGCCAAATCGTCTCCAACCCAATAGCGAAAATCGCTCCCACATCGACGCGCGTACCACCCAA
Source organism: Brasilonema octagenarum UFV-OR1 (assembly GCF_963888615.1). Taxonomy (NCBI): domain Bacteria; kingdom Bacillati; phylum Cyanobacteriota; class Cyanophyceae; order Nostocales; family Scytonemataceae; genus Brasilonema; species Brasilonema octagenarum. The sequence goes on from NZ_CAWPKW010000127.1 coordinate 8,795, forward strand.
CTGCAAGCGCCGACTGAAACACCACAAACCCAAACCACTAACAGCCGTTGCTTGCCAAGGAAAAGTAGCACTTACCGACACCAGCCAACCAAGGAATAGTAGAATACCGCCAAGTAATTCCCAGGGGAGTGAGGGAGGGGGGTGAGGGACGGAGGGAGTCAAAGAGATAGAAGAAAGTTCTTTCCCTTGTACCCTTGTTTCTTTGTCTGACTGTGCTAACCGAGTCACTAGCCACCCGCAAATACCAACAGCTAAACCCAATTCTTGGATCTCTACGCGGACAACAAAAATCGCTCGTACCAACAGCACAAATAAGGCATAAACAATGACGAGTGAAGACAGACTGATACCTAATTCAGTTTTTTGATCTTCAACTTTTACAATCGTCTGCCTTTGTGGGTGACGAGTGTGATAGATAGTAGCGAGAGTTGTTCCTACTGTTGCTAAATAAACTGCAATTAAGGAAAATCCTGGGATTTGCCAACCCCAGTGTAGATACGACAGTGCCAGAATATTAACTAAAGATAATTTTCGAGCTGGCTGATAAGTAGAAAACAGCCGATTGTTGCAAAATAAAAAAGTAATTGCTGAAAGCGTAATAGAAGCTATTGCAATGACAACCCAATTCAAAGGATTTTGCCAAAGATTGAAACTGTCCATTGCCCAAAAGTTGACTGGCACTAACAACAGTGTGACAATGAGCAGCGTCCGAGTTGTTAAGCTTAAATGAGACTGTCTACCAGCCCAAAAACTTATCCCCCAAAAACTCAGAGTATAAGCAAGCAAAACTCCATATTGCCCAGAAGGCGGAAACCTTTGCCATTGACTCGCGGCGAGAACCCCAGAGGATACCACCACTAAAAACATTCCTAAGAATAGCAGCCAGCGGACACTTAACTCTTCGCCCAGCGACTGCAACATCCGAGCAAGAACATTAGGTTTCTTAGCTGTCGGTAATGCATCATCCTGAAGTAGAGACGTTGCATGCAACGTCTCTGCTTGCGGTTCAGGTAGAGTCTGTGGTTGCAACTCCACACGACAAACCAGAAACTCTCGACAGATTTGCTTAACTTGGGTATCCGAGATCAAACCCAAGCGCAACCATATATCAAGTCCATGCAATAACTCAGGATTGTTAGATGCAAGCTTGATTTCAATTTTGAGAGAAGAATCAAAGTTTGGTGACATAAGCCCACGCACAGAGCGCGATACTTTATCATTATCCTGATAAAAGTTATTTTCCCATTATCTGTGACACTTGCTCGGCTGACTGCGGTGAATTTTTATCAGTTATCAGTTACCAGTTACCAGTTATCAGTTACCAGTTACCAGTTATCAGTTACCAGTTACCAGTTATCAGTGAGCCAGCGCTTGATGAGGGTCTCCCGACAGAGGCGACTGCGTTAGCGCAGCGGAACCGGAGGTTCTCCCCGAAGGGTTATCAGTT
>NZ_CAWPKW010000128.1:0-584 GCF_963888615.1 Brasilonema octagenarum UFV-OR1
GACTGTTCACCATCTCGTAGTGTTGTATCAAAGATAATGACTCGGTCTGGTTGAGATTGAATGCTCATACTGTCTCCCGTGGTATCAATAAAGGGATTGTTAGACATCTTTTGAATATTGTATACAAAAAATTGTATACAATATAAATTATGAACTTAATAAATTATGAACTTAAATGATCTAGCAGCCAATGTGCTGCAACAACAACGCAGTACCCCAGATTTGATTGCAGACGCTTTGCGAGAAGCGATCGTGCGGGGAATTTTTCAGGAAGGACAATCCCTCAGACAAGATGAAATTGCCACTCAGTTTGGAGTCAGCCGCATTCCTGTGCGCGAAGCTTTACGTCAGCTTGAAGCTGAAGGATTGGTGAAGCTGCATCTCAATCGGGGAGCAACGGTATCAGCACTTTCTCCAACAGAAGCGCAAGAAATCTTCGAGATTAGGAGTGCATTGGAGGTGAAAGCAATTCAACTGGCAATTCCCAAGCTAACTGCAGCAGATTTAGAAAAAGCCACTGTCATTTTAAAACAGACAGACCAGACAACTGACGCAGGAATACTCGCAAAACTAAACTGGGAATT
>NZ_CAWPKW010000129.1:0-581 GCF_963888615.1 Brasilonema octagenarum UFV-OR1
GCTTGTAGAGGTTATTTAACACAACTCGGGGATAAGCATCGCGCTTGAGTTCGATTACAATTCGCATACCATCGCGATCGCTTTCATCCCGAATATCGGCAATTCCCTCTATCCTCTTGTCGTTCACCATCTCGGCGATTTTTTCTATCAACGCCGCTTTGTTGGTTTGGTAAGGCAATTCGGTGATGATAATTGCGTCTCTGTCAGGACGTCCACGCTGCTCAATTGTTTCAATTGTAGCCACACCACGCATGGTGATGGAACCCCGCCCTGTCGTATAAGCTTCTTTAATTGCTGATGTCCCTAGAATCTGACCTCCAGTCGGAAAGTCAGGTCCGTGGATATACTGCATTAACTGAGTATCAGTGATTTCTGGATTTTGAATCAGTGCTACTAACCCATCAATCAATTCGCCCAAGTTATGGGGTGGTATGTTGGTTGCCATACCCACAGCAATACCAGAGGAGCCATTGAGCAGCAACTGCGGGATACGTGCTGGCAGGACTGTTGGTTCTTGTTGTGAAGCGTCGAAGTTATCGGCGAAATCGACTGTTTCCGATTCGATATCTTGTAGCAGAGAA
>NZ_CAWPKW010000130.1:0-577 GCF_963888615.1 Brasilonema octagenarum UFV-OR1
GGGCTTTTTGACGGATGCGGTTGAAGACAAGTGCTCCGGTGATGCGCGATCGCACTAATCTGTTAAAAGCTCCCATTGCAATGCGTAGCGGCGGGTTTAACTCGTGCGATCGATGGCTTAACCCACCTGCACAGTTAATCAAAACACCACCTGCAGCTATTTCTGGATGTTCCGCCACCACCGTTAAGCTCAAAAGTGCGCCGATGGAGTTACCGATAAATACAGCAGGTTCAGTAATGTGTGCTGTCCAAAAATCCTTGAGCAGTTCTACCCAAAGTTCTACAGTGTAATTTAACCGAGCTTTATCAGAACCACCAAACCCCAAAAGGTCAAGAGCAAAAACTCGATAACCAGCGGCTGCTAAAACGGGGATATTTTTCCGCCAATGTCCAATCGAAGCACCAAAGCCATGAACCAGTACTAACGGGCGTCCAGTACCCATGACAGTGTACTGAATTTTGTGACCCTGCCAAGTCCAAAAGAGTTTTTCAAAGCTGGTTGTTGATTGCTGCTGCGTTGTTCCAGTCATTATTAAGATTCTTAACGTTTTTCCTCATATATTCATTTTCTCTAATTT
>NZ_CAWPKW010000131.1:0-10057 GCF_963888615.1 Brasilonema octagenarum UFV-OR1
ACCCGTAAGGGCGGAAGGTTCAGCCGTCTGGTGCTGTAGGAGGGGAGGTAAGACCAAAACTTGGGCGAAAGTCTAAGTTGCGGCACTCCCCTGTGAGTACAGAAGCCCCACCATCCGCCAAAGGCAGGGTGGGGTAGTTCACCTAATTAAACGTCACTACACTGCGAATTGACTCACCCTTGTGCATTAATTCAAAAGCATCATTTATTTGCTCAATTGGCATCACATGGGTAATCAAATCATCAATATTTATCTTGCCCTGCATATACCAATCAACAATTTTTGGTACATCAGTGCGTCCTCTTGCACCACCGAAAGCTGAACCTTTCCACACACGCCCAGTCACTAGTTGAAAAGGACGGGTGCTAATTTCCTGGCCAGCACCAGCAACGCCGATAATCACGCTGACTCCCCAACCTTTGTGACAACATTCCAAGGCTTGGCGCATAATATTCACATTACCAATGCATTCAAAACTGTAATCTGCGCCGCCTTTAGTTAAGTCAACCAGGTAAGGAACTAAATCTCCTTCAACTTCCTTGGGGTTGACGAAGTGAGTCATGCCAAATTTTTCTGCCAGAGCTTTTTTGTTGGGATTGAGATCTACCCCCACAATCATATTTGCTCCTACCATCCGCGCCGCTTGGATGACATTCAAACCAATACCACCCAAACCGAAAACCACCACATTTGCTCCCGGTTCGACTTTTGCTGTATTGATGACTGCACCAACTCCTGTTGTCACGCCGCAGCCAATGTAACAAACTTTATCAAACGGCGCATCCTCACGAATTTTTGCCACGGCGATTTCCGGCAGTACCGTATAGTTGGAAAAAGTGGATGTCCCCATGTAGTGATGAATCATCTGGTTATCAATGGAGAATCGACTGGTACCATCAGGCATAACACCGCGCCCTTGAGTCGTGCGAATTGCCTGACAAAGATTGGTTTTCAGACTCAGACAATATTCACAACTACGGCATTCTGGGGTATATAGAGGAATAACATGATCTCCTGGCTTGACGCTAGTAACCCCTTCGCCCACCTCTACAACAATACCTGCGCCTTCGTGTCCTAAAATTGCTGGGAATAAACCTTCAGGATCTTTACCAGAAAGAGTATAAGCATCGGTGTGGCAAACTCCGCTGGCTTTAATTTCAACCATCACTTCCCCAGCTGATGGTCCTTCTAATTCAACTGTTTCAATACTTAAAGGCTTACCAGACTCGTAAGCTACTGCTGCTTTTACTTTCAAGGTTAGTTCTCCTCATCAGGAATTCAAAAGATGCCCTACAGGGACGCTACAGGTTAGTGTAACTGAGTTCTTTTGTTAAAGATGTCATGAAAATAAACCATCAATAACTAAAACATTTATATCTGAATAGTATTGCTGTACACGATAGTGCCATTGTGTAGTTACATTGGATATAAGCGCTAGCAGCTTTTTTGCTCACCATTAGATTACGTTTATTTTTTCATCGCCTATGAACCCTGCCCTGACTCAATTCGGCGTCCAGATGTCCAACCTGACTGGCGTTAGAGCCATTATGAAGGACATTGTTGAAACTTTACGAGCTCATACAGGGCAGCAGTTGATAAATTTGAGTGCTGGTAATCCCTTGATTTTGCCTGAGGTTGAACAGTTATGGCGGGATTGCACAGCACAATTGCTGGCTAGCCCAGAATATGGTGAAGTCGTTTGTCGCTATGGACCAAGTCAGGGCTATGTACCACTGATTGAAGCAATTGTTGAGGATTTTAATCGGCGATATAAGTTGAATTTGACTGAACGCAACATCCTTATCAGCCCAGGAAGTCAAACTCTCTACTTTTACGCTGCGAATTCTTTTGGGGGATACACCACCAGCGGTGAACTTAAGCAAATCGTTCTGCCACTCAGCCCAGACTACACAGGATACGGTGGTGTTTGCCTAGTGCCAGAAGCTTTAATTGCTTATAAACCTGCATTGGATATCGACGCCGCCGCACATAAGTTTAAATATCGCCCCGACTTTAGCAAAGTATCGATTACAGAGAAAACTGGTTGCGTGATCTTCTCTCGTCCCTGCAACCCCACTGGTAATGTCCTTAGCGATGATGAAGTGAAAAAAATCGCCGCCCTTGCAGCGCCTTACGATGTACCAGTGTTCGTTGACTCGGCATATGCCCCCCCATTCCCAGCGATGAACTTTACTGAAATGACACCAATCTTTGGCAATAACATCTTGCACTGCATGAGTTTATCAAAAGCTGGATTGCCAGGAGAACGCATTGGAATTGCGATTGGGGATGAACGGGTGATTCAAGTTCTAGAGGGTTTCCAAACAAATGCTTGTATCCACGCTTCACGCTACGGACAAGCGATCGCAGCGCGTGCTATTAACTCTGGTGCGCTGGCAGATATTTCTGTCCAGGTGATTCGCCCGTTTTATCAGAATAAGTTTACGGTTTTGGAAAACACGTTAAACGAAGCGATGCCCAATGATTTACCTTGGTTCCTCCATCGTGGTGAGGGGGCAATTTTTGCTTGGTTGTGGTTGCAGGATTTGCCAGTAACAGACTGGGAGTTATATCAAGAACTCAAGCAAGTAGGTGTTATAGTTGTTCCTGGTAGTACTTTCTTCCCTGGCTTAGAGGAAGAGTGGGAACACAAGCACCAGTGTGTCCGTATTAGCCTTACCGGAAGTGATGACGAAATTGCCACGGGTATGCAGCGTTTGGCAAAAGTGGTACAACAGGTTTATCAACGTGCTGCAGTGAGTGCTTAGTTGAGTGTTGAATGACAAACCGCAAGAACGTAGAGAAAAAGATAAGGAAGAAGGCAGATAAGGGAGATGCGAAAGCAACATCTTCCTCATCTTCCGCATTCCTCACTCCTGAAGGCTGGCTGGAAATTGGCACAATTGTGGCACCTCAAGGGTTGGATGGACAGATGCGGGTTTATCCTGATACGGATTTCCCGGAACGCTTTGAGGTGCCTGGAATACGTTGGTTGTTACGTCCTGATCAGACTGAACCAAAAACCGTAGAATTACTATCAGGACGTTATATACCAGGTAAAAATTTGTACGTAATTGAATTGGAGGGAGTGGAAGATCGCAACCAAGCAGAGGAGTTGCGCGGGTGTAAGTTGATGGTTCAACAGAGCGATCGCCCCCAACTACAAGAAGGTGAATATCACGTTATGGATTTGATTGGCTTGCCAGTTTTTATTCAGGAATCTGGTGAACTGCTTGGTGCAGTCGTGGATATTCTGCCTGCTGGTCATGATTTATTAGAAGTACAGTTGCATCAAGAAAAACAAGGGGAGAAAAGTCAAAAGAATCTTTTGATTCCGTTTGTCAAACCTATAGTACCAGTGGTGGATTTGGAAGCTGGTCGAATTGAAATTACGCCACCAGATGGGTTGTTGGAAATTAACTGATAAAGAAGCATAAACCCCCAGTAGTCTCGTGTAAGCCTTTTGTAACAGGTCTGGGGGTTTTTTATTGGAAACTGTATGGTGATGTATTGACCAGCACAATTTTTTGTAACTTGAATTCCAACTTTAGAAAGGGTTTTATAAAATACCGCAGCCTTAGTATTGGAACAGATATGTTGCTAATTCAGCATAAGCTCTCAGTGGCAGGTCTGGAAGCTTTTAATTGGAAACTGTGGATTATGTTGAGGCGCGATACGGACATGCGATCAGCGTAAGCGCAAAGCGCACGCTGCGCGAACGACTTATCGCCCGGTTTGTTTCGGATACCCCTCGCACCCTCTAACAGCTTTCTGAATACAAGCTCCTATCCCCTGTAATCCAATGTGATTGCGGGGGATTTATTTATTGTATACGTAAAAAATTCTACCTGTTTTGTGCACTGCCATCAGGGGGAGGGTATTCGTCAATACAGCTTTTTGTAACTTTAATTCCTGCTTTAGAAAGGGTCTTACAAATCCTTTCATCGTTAGTATTGAAACAAATGGAGTGTTTAATTGAAATGTTCATTCGGCATAAGCCCTCAGATCGTCACTGGGGGTTTTTTATTGGAAATTGTATAGTACTGTATTGAGCAGCACAGCTTTTTGTAACTTGAATTCTTACTTTAGAAAGGGTTTTACAAAATACGACGACGATAGTATTGGAACTAATGGTATTAACTAAGATGCAATTTGGCATAAGCCCCCAGTAGCAGGTCTGGGGGCTTTTAATTGGAAATTGTATAGTGCTGTATTAGTCAGCACAGCTTTTTGTAACTTGAATTCCAACTTTAGAAAGGGTTTTACAAATACGACGTTGCTAGTATTGGAACAAATGAGTTATGAATAGCGCTAATATAAGCCTCTAGATCGTCGCTGGGGGCTTTTTATTGGAAACTATATAGTGCTGTATTAGCCAACACTGCTTTTTGTAATCTAAACTCCTGCTTTAGACAGGGTTTGACAAATACCACGTCGCTAGTATTGGAATAAAAGAGTTATGAATAGCGCTAATATAAGCCTCCAGATCGTCGCTGGGGGTTTTTTATTGGAAACTGTATAGTGCTGTATTAGCCAACACTGCTTTTTGTAATCTAAACTCCTGCAATAGACAAGAATACGACGTTGCTAGTATTGGAACAAATGAGTTATGCACAACAGCGTTGGAACGAACCCCTTTTTAAGGCGATCGCCGCAGGCGTTCTGATCTTAACCGAACCGTATTGAGTCGTCGGGCTAAAAATTTATTAGCAAAAATGCGGAAAGTCGGGACGTACCTCTGTATAAAAATGTGTAACCTATATAAAAATCAACCCGTGTCTGAGGGATTTACAGGTATGACTGACCCCGTAACAACCTTAACAGCTTTTGCGATCGCTGAATTTGCCTTCAAAAAGTTTTTCGAGTCCAGTGTCGGTAAGCTGGGGGAAAAGTTCACCCAAACAGCGCTTACCAAGATGGATGAACTGCACCAGAAGATTCGGGATAAGTTACGCGGGAACCCTAGAGCCGAAAAAGCCTTGCAGGAAGTAGAAAAAGGCTCAAAAGACCATTTGAATAAACTGGCGTTTTATTTAGAAGATGAAATGAAGGATAACCCCGATTTTGCCGCACAGGTAAGCACTTTAGCTCAAGAAATCAAAGCGGGTAAAATTCAAGATAACAGCCACATGGTGATGAACATTGACGGGCAAAACAATACTGGCAACCAAAGCAAAAATGAAGTGACTAATCAAGGTGGCACAAGTTACATAGGTAACAATACCATCAACAATCATTACCAGCAACCTTGACTAGAGTCGTCCGGAGGGGAACGGACAAAGATAAATCCTGTTAGTTCTATTATCAACGAATTACCCCCTGAAACCCAGAATTGGCACGGGCGGATAGAGGAACTTGCCCAAATGCAAGAATGGTTGCAAGCGGATAACGTGCGTTTAATTGGCATTACCGGGACTGGTGGTTATGGCAAATCTTCCCTGGTTGCGAAAGTCTTTGCAACTGCACAAAGCTTTGAAAAGAAACTTTGGGCAACTTTTAGCCAAAATTACCCCTTTGCGGTTTGGGGACGCTGGTTATTGGAAAAGTTAGGCAAAGCAACACCTGAAAAAGAAGCAGATTTATTAACTGCAGTTTGTAATAATTTGCGAACAGGGCGCTATTTGCTGGTATTGGATAACTTAGAAACTCTGCTAGAGGCAAACGGAGAATGGCATGATCAAACTTACTATGACTTCTTGCTGCGGTGGTTGAGTAGCGATAGTAACACTGTAATTTTAGTCACTAGCCGCGAACAACCTCAATTACCGCCCAATACCCTGAATTACTGCCGTTGGTTGCCATTGAAAGGACTTTCAACCGATGCTGCGGTAGCACTGCTAGAAGGTTTAGATATTCAAGGTGCTGATTCAGAAATCAGAGAATTTGTCAAGCAAGCCGATGGACATCCTTTATTAATCAAGCTGGTGGCTGGAGTATTGCACGCTGATGAAGGAGATGTGGTTGATATCAGCGCTTTGAGACAAAATATCTTTGAGATTTTGGGGTTACATCGATACGACTCAGAAGCGAGTATTGGTAAGATTCTTGATGCCAGTATTGCCCGGTTAACGCCAAAGTTACAACAACTATTATTTAATTTAAGCGTATATCGTCCCGCTTTTAACGCCACAGCCGCAGCCGCACTTTTACCAGAACAAGAAGTGACACAAGCGGATTTGCGGGGATTAGCTAAACGTTCGCTATTGCAAGAAAACAAACTAGAAAGCGGTTGGGTATTTGAGTTTCAGCCCTTAATTTTGGCTTATCTGAAACAGCAAGCGGGTGATTTAACCGAAGTACATGAAAGAGCGATCGCCTACTATCAATCTATCGCTACAGAATCTTGGCACACGATAGAAGATATCACACCACAACTAGAAATTTTTTATCACCTGTGTGAACTTAAGCAATATCGACAAGCTAATAACATTCTTTATTTCTGCCACAATTTTTTGGATTTGAGAGGATATTACACTACCATTATTGAATTATCTAGCCGACTAGAAAAGGAATGGCAACCAAGTAACCAAGATGAAAATAGTGAATTTGCATATGTTCTCACATCTTTGGGTAATGCTTACCAATTTTTGGGACAATACCAAATTGCGATTGATTACCATCATCAGTCACTGGCTATTTTTCTTGAGATAGGCGATCGCAAAGGTGAAGCTATTTCTCTAAATAATTTGGGCAATGCTTACAATTTCTTGGGACAATACCAAATTGCGATTGATTACCATCATCAGTCACTGGCTATTAAACTTGAGATAGGCGATCGCACACGTGAAGGTGGCTCACTATGCAATCTAGGAAATGCTTACCGTTCCTTGGGACAATACCAACAGGCAATTGATTACTATCAGCAAGCATTAATAGTTTTAGGAGAAACTGGTCAGCGTGAATTTCGAGCCAATTCTCTAGCTGGTTTGGGCAATGCTTACAATTCCTTGGGACAGTACCAAATTGCGATTGATTACTCTCAGCAGTCACTGGCTATCTTTATTGAGATAAGCGCTCGTAGAAGTGAAACTGCTTCTCTAAATGATTTTGGCAAAGCTTACAATTCCTTGGGACAATACCAAAAGGCGATTGATTACCATCAGCAGTCACTGGCTATTTCTCTTGAGATAGGCGATCGTAAAGGTGAAGCTACTTCTCTAAATAATTTGGGCAATGCTTACCGTTCCTTGGGACAATACCAACAGGCTATTGATTACTATCAACAAGCATTGATAGTTTTACGAGAAACTAATCATCATGATTTTCGAGCCAATTCTCTAACTGGTTTGGGTAGTACTTACTATTCGTTAGGACAATACCAACAGGCGATTGATTACTATCAGCAGTCACTTGCTATTTCTCTTGAGATAGGCGATCGCAAAGGTGAAGCTGCTTCTCTAAATAATTTGGGCTGTGCTTACCAATCTTTGGGACAATACCAAAAAGCGATTAATTTCTATCAGCAGTCACTGGCTATTAAACGAGAGATAGGCGATCGCAATGGTGAAGCTGCTTCTTTGACTAATTTGGGCTGTGCTTACCAATCTTTGGGACAATACCAAAAGGCGATTGATTACCATCAACAGTCACTTGCTATTAAACTTGAGATAGGTGATCGCAAAGGTGAAGCCCAGTCACTTCAAAATCTTGCCCAGCTTTATTATTTAACAGGCAGAATTAAGGAAGGTTACGCAGCTGCTTTTCAAGCCACTCAAATTCAAGAAGAACTAGAACTTCCTATTGAGGCTTGGGCTATACCTAAGTGGCAATACTCAATTGCTAAATTTGCTCAACGTGGTAAATTACAGTTAGGTTTATGTTTTCTTTTGGGGTTTTTCGCTTTCCCCTTTGCCCTAGTTTTCATTGTGTCGGTGATGTTGTGGCGCGTGGGAAAATCTCAATTACTGCGGCGTTGAAAGTTTTTTCCAAAGGGCGTAACTCAAATCTTGCACTTTATCGGTGAGTACGCCTTGAACTAAAGTTCAAGGCTAATAGATCAAGTCCGTTAAAACGGACTCAAAGACTTACCCAGTCCGTTTTAACGGACTTTGGTTTTGAGCCAAGAAATTTATTTCTTGGCGGACGAATACTATGGTGCAAGATCTGAGCCTGCAACTAGCGGCTTCGTAGTCAGCAAAATATGAAAGAAACACCTTTTTCCCTTACACCCCTACACCCTTACACCCCTGTGTTTCGTAAGCAAGTATTCAAAATTAATCACGTCTTTAACTATAGTTAACATAACTATCGCAGAGTGATGGTATAGTAGCAGGGCTGTCCATAAGCTGATTTCGGTGGATTGCATTCCTAGTTCAATGAAAGGCTAGTAAGGCTTCTGGAAAACTTTTTGGTAAAGCTGACTTGGGTTAATTGTCTACTCACCCATTCAGAATTGAAGACACTACGGTAGATGGGATTTTTCATTTTAAGATAGCCGTCGCGCTTTTCAACCAATCCGGATAGTAAAAGTTCTGTCTGTTCTCGACTGTCGTCGGTACGTACACCAGATGTTTGACTTTCTTCTGCTTGCAACACTTGCTTTATAACACTCAACAATCGGACTGCACGCTGTTTGTTAAAAAGTAGGCGATCGCGAATCGTGTGGAGGTGTTCTAGATCGTCTTTTACCTCCCAGTGTTGGATAATATGCGTTTTCACCAATTGTTCTACCCATAACGCTTCTGTGTTTCTTGGTAAATCAATTGTTTTTTTAGATGTTTTTAAGGCAGTTTGAACTATTAACTGACAAAGTTTTTGGGTAAGAAATGGCTGTCCTCCTGTCCAGTAGATAATCTCTCGCATAACAGTTTCGCTTTGGCTAATCGCTTCCTCTAACCTTTGAACCAGAGGAGTGACTTCATGCAATTCAAAGTCATGTAACTCTATTGGGATACCAATATTAAAAACTGTGGGGTATTTGTCATAAATTAGATCAGATGGACTGGCTACCCCAAATAGTGCAAATCCCAAGCGTTGAAAATTCGGCTTGTCTGCCTGCTGATTGTAGCAATGAGAAATCCAAGCAAAAAAGTCATTGACAGGAAAATTTAAACTTAACAGACTCTCAATCTCATCAATGAAGATAAAAATGCGTTTGGCTTTGCCGTCTTTGCGAGATTTGCTTTGAATATGTATCAACAAGACTTCTTCCACAAACTGGTGTAATTTTTGCACCGAAGAAGTACCTGCTTGTATATCCCACCATTTTTGGAAATTGACTTGTTGCGCTATATTTAAGCTGTGGAACAAGCTAAAAATAACGCTTTTATACCATTGTTCTTGTGTAAGATTATTGGTAGCCAACCTGTTAATGTCCAAATAAAGGCATTCATAGCCTTCTTCGCTTAGACGAGAAATTGTCCGCTGTAGTAAAGATGACTTACCCATCTGGCGAGAGTTTAAGACATAACAGAAATCGCCAGCTTTCAAGCTAGCATAAAGTTGATCGTCTGCCTGACGAACAACATATGAAAGATCGTCATTACGAAGGCTACCAGCAACTTGATACGGCATATTAAGTTGTTATTAGAAAACAAAGAGATTGAAAACAAAGAGATTGAATCAGCAGTAACAACAAGCTAGGACACTCGAACCTCTGTTTCAAATACTTACGGAGAATCGGTGTGATTAAATTCATACATAAGGTCAGTAAACAAAAAAGTTTTTTATAAACCCTGCTGTGTGCATATTTCAGCCTTTATCGACTAGTTATATCCAATAGCAGCTCTTTGAGGCGGTGTCCGCCCTCCGGGCGGACACCAAGGTTGCTGCATTTTATTCCAGTCAGAATGCTAGGGATTTTTTAAAACTTCCTTTTCCCAACCTTATGCGCTAAACATATCAATAAAAAATAAGGAACTTATAGGGATGCTAAATTTTTTCTCAAACGACTCTGGCTCAAATAGTAGATTCATTCTCAGCCGACAAATTCCATCAGATCGCGCGAGCGATCGCCCTTATTAACTTGTGAATTAGCTTCGTCTTAGTAGTTCCCTGTTCCCCGTTCCCTGTTCCCTGTTCCCTGTTCCCTGTTCCCTGTTCCCTGTTCCCTGTTCCC
>NZ_CAWPKW010000132.1:0-576 GCF_963888615.1 Brasilonema octagenarum UFV-OR1
CTTTCTTGTTGTGCTTGCTTCAGGCTAACTTGGGCTTGTTTCACATCATCTTGGGCTTTTTTCGCTTGCGCTTGCGCCGCACCTGCTTGTTGATTTGCCAAACTTACTTTTTGTTGTGCTTGTTGAGTCTTTTGCGCTACATCTTGCTGAACTCGCTGTAAGTGTTGCTGGGCATTAGTTAAGTTTTGTTCAGTCTGTTTGACTTTTTGTTCTGCTGCGTTTTGTTTTGCCTCAGCTTTTTGCTGATTATTTTGCGCTAGCTGCTGTTGTTGCTTGGCGGTTACTGCCTGTTGTTGTGCTAATCCTGCTTGTTTTTTGGCAGTGCTTGTTTCCTGATTCGCTTTTGTGATTCCTTGCTTTGCCTGATTTAATTCTGATAAAGCCGCGTCTTTTTGTTTATTTGCGTCCTCCCGTTGTTGAACTGCGCTGTTGCGTTCTGATACAGCAGAGTCTTTTTGTTTATTCGCGTCCTCCCGTTGTTGAACTGCGCTATTGAGTTCTGATACAGCCTTCATCCTTTCTTGATTAACCAGACTAGCCGCGATGACTGCTGTAACTACCCCAACTATTGACACA
>NZ_CAWPKW010000133.1:0-9824 GCF_963888615.1 Brasilonema octagenarum UFV-OR1
GTGCGCTCTGCGCACACCCGATAGCCGTAAGGCGTGGCGTTAGCCATAGGGTGAACTAACTCATAGGAGGAGGGAACAGGGAACACCCGAACGCTTAAGAAGGAATAAAGGTGTATCTAGCTTCGTAAAAATCAAATAGGAATTCTATATAATACTTTGAAAACATCCTTAAGCTGTGTTTGCTTTCTCCTTTTGGTGTTTTCTGTAAGCAAAAAGCCTTAACCCACAGCATAATCTGTAAATTGGCGCTTAAATGGCGAATGAAAGCCGATGACAATATCCTGCTTGGGGATACCTAAATTCGCTAAATCTTCTCCTACTTCATTTTCTGTCCCATTGTGTTGCAGCCAAACTTTACCATCTTTGATGTCTAGATGTAAAAAACAACCATAAACACGACGGTCATTTTTCCAGCCGACATTTACAAGTTGATAGTGGTGATGTTCTGTATCAAAAATTAATTGGGTTTCAATTTCTGAGTCTTGACTAGAAATTGCAGCATATTCTTGGATAAGCTGCTGAATTATTTGTTGGTATTTTGTTAGTTTATCCATTCGATTATCTCTTCCGTTACAGGTTTATAAGTAATCAATTTAAGGTGATATGTTTTAATAATGTTTTGTACAAGTCTGATAGTAAAAAAGGAAGTATATGTATCGATGGGAACTGCTAAATAGAGAGTACGGTCTGGTTCTTGTTCAGATAATGCTAGTCGGTAGTTAATAAACTGTCCTAAAGCTGTGTGAAATTCAGAAATCGCAGATGTTTTAAAAAAGCTTTTAATTTCAACAGCAATTTTTTCACCCTCTCTTTCTGCTGCTAGAATTCTTTCCGCGCCTAAGTCTATGTACATATCCCCTAACTCGAAACTGACGGGTAAGGGATCATGGGTAATTTTCCACCCTTCTTTTTCTAGCCCTTTTTTGACTGCGTTGTGAAAGATATCTCTGGCTGGCATAATATAAGCATTATAAAGGATTTTCTACAAGGATAAGGATGCGCCGTTCTTGTTTGTTGAGTCTGTGGAACTGGAACTACAAGTCACTGTGAAGCGAACGGGCAAAGCAGGTACAAAGCGAAGTGTTAAAATCAATGTGCTAGGCAGTGGAGGCGAGGTAAGTGGTCTGGTTTAAGTGATTCTGTTTTCAACGGGGTGGCTCAGAACTTGATTGGTAAAAGCATTCCGGCTGTAGTAGCAATGACGTATTCTATAAGTGTATCTACTGGCAGTGCTTTTGCAGAAGATTTTTACCGATGCTTGGGCAAAAAGAGTCATAGGCGATACGTGTAGCGTCAAGCCAGAGGCTTATCGCACTACGGCGGGGACAAAGTGCAATTGGAATTGAAGGGAATGTGTGGTATCGTCCTGTGCTGTATCTGCGTTGTGAGGATAATGAGGGGGGACGACTCTTTGATCAGGTTGTACGAGATATGAACGAGAAATTTGTAAATCCATTGGCACACAAGGAACAAAATCTGATTTCGAGAGATAGTAACATGACAGCGACAGATGAATATGATGTATTTATTAGTCATGCAAGTGAAGATAAGGAAGACTTTGTAAGACCTCTAGCTGAAGAGTTAAGAAAAAGAGGTTATCGTGTCTGGTATGATGAATTTTCTTTGAACTGGGGAGACAGCCTAAGTAGTTCAATTGATAAAGGTATTTCACAATCAAAGCTTGGAATTATTGTACTCAGTCGTAATTTCTTCCAAAAAAGATGGACTAAGCGTGAGTTAGAGGGATTTGTTTCCAAGGAAGGAACTAATGGAAAAGTCATACTTCCTATTTGGCATCAGGTATCAAAAAAGGAAGTTTCAGATTTTTCTCCAATTCTTGCTGATAAACTTGCAATCAATTCTTCTCAAGGAATTGATTATGTTATTAGTAAATTAGTTGATATTCTAACTCAGAACTCAGCAAATCTTCCGGTTACTTCTCCTGTTAAATTACCAACAAAGACTGCAGAAACACCACCACGAAAAGCGCCTTCAAATGCAAGAAGCGAGTTTTACAAAAAACGCATAGTGGCAAAGCAAGAGGAGTTAGTTGCCATTGAATCCCAATTGGAAGGAGTACTTAGTCATGTTGATGAATTGAAGCTGAATAAGCAGGCTGAGGGGATTATGAAAGAGATAGAAGAACTAGAAACTAAATTAAATCAGTTATAAATTTTATCTATTTTATTAATATATTAGTGAGAAATATAGAAAATAATTGTGACAGCAAAGACAGGTACCGCCCGGAGAAAATTTTATAGCAAGGATTTAGCTCGAAAACAAGAAGAGCTAGCTGCGATTGACTCTCAGTTAGCTGGAGAGCTTAGTAAAAGAAATGAACTGAAACTTAAGAGAGATGCAGAGAACCTTTTGGAAGAAATTGAAGACCTAGAAAACAAGCTTTCAGAACTAGATGCTGAAGATAAAAATTCAAATTTACGTCATTTAAAGTTAGAAAAAAGCTTTCAAAAAATTGATTTCTATGAAGCTAAGAAAATTGCTCAATCACTTAATACTAAATTTGGTGATGATAGTGGAGCTATTCTTTTATTTTTACAAAGGAGTACAAAACAGAAGGGAAGCTACTGTATTGATGAAGTTTTAGATTTGATTGTTAGCGATCGCAAAATAGGGGACGATATTATAGGAGATTTTAGACCTTACCCAGTAGACTTAGGTTCGCCAATTTCTGAGTTGAATGAAATTGAATTTTCTCAAAGATTAGCAAGCTACTTAAATATGAATTCAGAAGAACCATTACACAAGATTATCAAAAAACTTTGTTCATCTCTTTGTGGTGGTAGCACTGTATTTATCAAAATTGAAAATTGGGATAGTGTAATCGATAAGGAAAAGTTTTTAGATTGGTTTATTGAGAAATTCTGGAAAGTTTTAGTTAATGAGCTTGAGTCTATATTTCAAGAGTATAGCAGGATTAGGTTTATTGTTGCTTTAACAGCAAAAAGTAAAGTTTTTCCCTATTGTTTGTCAATACCACATTTTTGCACAGAGGATACATTTGATAGTTGCAAAATTCTTGAACTCCCGTTACCAGATTGGACTGTTGAAGATATTAGAAATTGGCTCATTAATTTTCGTGGTTTATCAAATTCAAAAAGTCAACAATTAGCATTGCAAATTCATCAAGAGAGTGAAGGAACACCAGACACAATCTGTTCAATTTTGGAAAGAGATTTTAAGATATGATATCAACTCAACGATTAGAATTTACGGGAAATCCCAATCGCCGTCCAGAAAATCCACATAAAGATTCACCAACGAACCCAGAACCATATGTAGTTTCTGCCGAATTAAAGAAAGCTGTGAATTTAGCAATCTATCTCAGGCGACCATTATTATTAGAAGGAGACGCCGGGTGTGGTAAGACTCGCCTTGCTTCGGCTGTTGCTTATGAGTTAGGACTTCCTCTTTATCGTTGGGATATCCGTTCCACTACTAAAGCGCAGGATGGACTCTATGAATATGATGCTATCCTCAGATTGCATGATGTGCATACGCAAAAACTAGAACAACAGCCGCCAGCAGCAGAAGCAGAAACTGAGGAGGAAGATGAGGAAAGAGTCAATCGCAATCCTGCTAACCCCAAACACTACCGTAAATTTGGAGCTTTGGGGAAAGCCTTTGAGCTAAAGAATCAGCCAGCAGTTGTGCTGATTGATGAAATTGACAAAGCAGATCTGGATTTCCCGAATGACTTGCTGACGGTTTTGGATGAACCTTGGGAATTTAAAATTAAGGAAACTGGGGAAACAATCACAGCTACTCATAAACCGATTGTAATCATCACCAGTAATAAGGAAAAAGGTAACTTACCTGCGCCATTTTTGCGTCGTTGCCTGTATCATTATCTAGACTTTCCTAATGATCCGAAACGATTGCAGGAAATTGTCGAGAAGCATTACCAGATTCGTGAGGAAGAATCACCGCCTCCTCCTGATTTGGTAAACACAGCAATAAAGCGCTTTCTAGCTGTGTGGAATGAAGGTGGACTTTTCAAGAAACCAGGAACGAGCGAATTTCTCGATTGGTTGAAAGCACTTCATACATTTGAGTCAGAACCTTACAAAGCGGCGCAACTGGCAAAAGATAAACTGCTTCCCTATCGAGAATTGTTATTTAAGTTACAGCAGGACTGGAAAAAATATGCCAAAGCCTCATGAGTTCCTTTAACCCACAAGATTTGATGACTCGTGCTTTCATTCGTTTGCGCCAAAGTGGCTTTCAGCTTGGTGTAGGGGAATTTTTGGCAGCACGGCAAGCAGTTGAAGGGGGATTCGGGGAAGATGAGGAAGCACTAGCAGAGACATTAAAGATTTTATGGTGTCACTCCCCATCTGAACAAAGCCAGTTTGACCCCATTTGGGAGTCTTTGCAGATGAGTTCAACTCCCAAAAATCCTGAAAAAAAGCCCCCTGTGAAAGAACCAAAGCTTGAGTCTGATCAAGAACGGGTGGAGGAACCGCAGAAACTATCATCACCGCCTCCCCAAGAGACTGTAACTGAGATCAAGTCTAAACCAGAACTGGCATCGTTACCGATTCGCGCACCTTTTACACCAGTGGAAAATCAGGATACTTCTGCATTACAAACGTATTATCCCATTTCCCGCCGTTCAATGGTTTATGGCTGGCGATATCTACGTCAACCTATTGCTGATGGTTCGTTGGATGTACTGGATGTGAATGCGACTATTGAACAAGCGACTCGCCAGGGATTTTATTTAGCTCCAGTTTATCGCAGACGAGAACGAAACAATGCTCATCTGTTGCTGCTGCTTGACCAAAATGGCTCTATGACTCCGTTTCATCGTTTCACTCGTGATTTAGTGGAAACGGCAATCTACGAAAGTTCTTTGCAACCTGACAAGGTAAGTGTATTCTATTTTCATAACGTGCCTGCAGCCAGTGTTTACAAAGACCTTTACTTGACAGAACCAATTAAGTTACAGACAGTGTTAGAAACCTGCGATAATCAAACTAGCATATTGATTGTCAGTGATGCTGGGGCAGCACGAGGATATCGGAAGTTAGAGCGAATTCGGGCGACTACCAGCTTTCTATTTCAACTCAAGCGACACAGTTCTTTGATTGCTTGGTTAAATCCTATGCCAGAAGAACGTTGGATTGGCAGTTCGGCAGAAATTATTGCCAATTTGGTGCCAATGTACCAGATGGATAATAATGGCTTAAGTAATGCTATTGATATTGTGCGTGGACAACCTCTACAACACTTAAATTCACCCTTCTCATGACAACCGTGCGTAGAAACCCGGTTTCTTGAAGCACCTGGCGTCCGTGGAGTCCTTAATTTTGAATTTTGAATTTTGAATTTTGAATTTGAGCGAAGCGAGTGACAACTGTGGCTGATGACAACAAGCAATGGCGAGAACAAGCAAAGCAAGCTGTAGAGCGGTTTGTTCGGCGTTTTGATGAGTCTTATCGGCTACTGGCGTATCATGCTGCATTACCTTTGGTACTCACTCCAGAATTGGTGAACTACTTACGCAATGAGTTTTTGCGAGGTGAGCAAGTTCTTTGGGTGGCGGAGGTTGACTTGTTGCTGTCTGATTTGTGCTCTCAGGTGGGGTACGAACTTTACGCAATGGATACCCATGTGCGAGCATATCTGCTGGAGGAAATGAAGCAAGAGTGTGGCGAACAGCGAATGCAGGAAGTCGCGCAAGTTTTAATCAGCTATGTCAGCTATCTGAGTCGGCTCAATCCGGGAAGACGGCAACAAGAATTAGAAGCGCAACGATGGGCAGCAATGGTATATTTAGGAGATGAGAAATGTCAAGAAGCAGCACAAGAGATTGCCAAACGGCTCCTAGAGACTAGTAGTGGAACGGGTTCCGAAAACCGTAGCGAGTCAGGAATTCGGGCAGAGTTAGCGCGATTGACACGAATTACTCAAGAGTTATCACCTCAGTTACAGAAGGAGCCAGCTTTACTGGAGTACGCAAAGTTGACGCAGCAAATGTTAAGAACGCCAGAGACACTCACTCAAGAAGAACTGAGTCGTTCTTTTCGAGTAGGCGGTATGGAACTCAAACCAGCGCATAGGTTGTTAGGATCTGTGCAAGCAGTGGCTGAGTCATCTGCCACGCTGAGAGTTGCTAGGCTTGAAGGCTTCCCACTAATACAGACTTTTGAATTTGAAGTAGCAACCGTCGCGATCGAGGATGAGACAAAAACATCTCCAAATATCAACCTGCAACCTTTTGAATTTGAAGTTGCAACAATCGAACTGAAACAATCAGATTGGTTGAGACGAAAAACAGAATTAATAGTCAAGCGGCGTCGTCAACAAGCTCAGTGCTTTATCGAAAAGTTAGGGAATAGAGTCCAGCTAGAAATGGTACAGATTCCTGGTGGCAATTTTAAGATGGGCGCTCCCAGAAATGAGAAAGATAGCCGTGATAATGAACGCCCTCAACACCAAGTAACTGTTCCAACGTTCTTCATGGGCAAATATCCTGTAACTCAAGCACAATGGCAAGCTGTAGCTTATCTCCCACAAGTTAACCGCGAACTCAAAGCTGATCCATCTGAATTTAAAGGAGAAAATCGTCCCGTTGAACAAGTTTCCTGGTATGATGCTGTGGAGTTTTGCGATCGCCTGTCTCAATACACTGGTAAACCCTACCGTCTACCCAGTGAAGCCGAATGGGAATATAGTTGTCGTGCAGGAACTACGACTCCATTTCACTTTGGCGAGACGATAACCTCAGATCTGGCAAACTATAACGCTGACTACACCTACGGTGCTGGTCCCAAAGGAATCCATCGAGAAGAAACAACGACTGTGGACAGCTTTGGCGTAGCCAATCCCTTTGGGCTATACAATATGCACGGAAATGTTTGGGAATTGTGTGCTGATCATTGGCATGGTAACTATGAAGGAGCACCGACAAACGGAAGTGCGTGGCTGGACAATAATGATAATGATAATCGTATACGGCGCGGTGGTTCGTGGCGCAACTCTCCCGAGGTCTGCCGTTCGGCGTTTCGCTTCGGCAGCGATGCGGGCGTCAGGAACCTCAACAGCTTCGGTTTCCGTGTTGCGTGTTCTCCTGCGTATACTCAGTAGCCCTTTATACTTTTTATCTTTTGTCCTTTACCCTTGTTTTCTTTTTCCTTGCAAGCAGAGCGAACTGAATTTTATTTGCCAGGTAAATTATCTGGATCTACACCAAGAGAACGTAAATATTGCGCTAATTGTTCAACTCGCTCACGCTCCTGCTGTACCTGTTCTGCATCTGTCAAATAGCGGTTTCCTTGCTGATCGTACCAAGATAAGAACTCCTGTTGAATACCAGCAATCACTGTTTGATGCCGGCCAATGCCTAATCCTATCTCTGGCATCCATAATGGTTCACTTATCTGCAACTGATAGTTCCCATTTACTAACTTATACACTTCAAACGGTTGATGTTGGTCGCGCCGCCAAAATTCCGGATTGTAAATCACGTAGTATAAAACACCAAGTTTTGTATAAATAGCCAGCTTCTCCTCGTATTCACCCCCTGGTGTATGAGATACCATTTCTAATGTGAGTATTGGGACGACATCATTTTCTTCCCAGACTGCGTAACTTTTGCGAGACTTACCACCTTTTTTCCGTTCTACTCCCAAACTCAAAAAAGCATCTGGCACGACAGGTACTCTCGGATTGACCCCGGTAGTGTGATACACTGCCATATCTACACCGAAGAACCAATCCATGCGATTTGCCCAAATTGAGTTCAATAAAAATAGTAAAACATTCGGCAAAAAATTCTGATCCTCATTATCCACAGGAATATCGTCACAGCAGGGAAGTTCGTCAGTGCTTGGTAACGCAATTTTGAGATCGGATGGAAGCATAACCGTTGTCTCGCTGGCGTTGAGTTCTTTTATTATAGAATTCAAATCAAACTTAAATATGCACAGCGTCGCCTCCAGAAAATCAAGCAGATAGAAATAAATGCCAAAAATAGTTATTAACCGTTCAAAGCAGACAGCACAATATTTTATAGAAGACTTGGGCAATGAAGTACAGCTAGAAATGGTGCTGATTCCAGGCGGCAGTTTTCTTATGGGTTCAAAAGAAGATGAACTGGGACACCGTGAATCGGAAAGCCCTCAACATACAGTAACCATTAAACCCTTTTGTATGGGTAAGTATCCTGTCACTCAAGCACAGTGGAAGGCAGTCGCCTCTTTTCCACAGGTTAACCGCGAACTAAAACCTAACCCTTCACATTTTCAAGGAGAAAATCGCCCCGTTGAACAAGTTTCTTGGTATGATGCTGTCGAGTTTTGCGATCGGCTTAGCCGCTTCGTAGAAGATCGCCTAAAGGAGCACACCAAAAGACCTTACCGACTTCCTAGTGAAGCTGAATGGGAATACGCAGCTCGTGCCGGAACTACAACTCCATTTCACTTTGGCGAGACAATTTCGACTGATTTAGCAAATTATGATGGTACAGATAGTGAAGATCGTAAATGGTCGGGTTCATCATATGGTCAAGGTTCCAAAGGAATCTATCGAGAAGAAACAACACCTGTAGGTAACTTCGGCGTAGCGAATGCCTTTGGATTATACGATATTCATGGGAATGTGTGGGAGTGGTGTGCTGACCATTGGCATGAGAATTATGAAGGAGCACCCACAGACGGAAGTGCGTGGTTCGATGAAAGTGATAATGATAATCGCCATTACCTGCTGCGCGGTGGTTCTTGGTTCAGCAATCCCGGTTACTGCCGTTCGGCGTATCGCTTCATCTTCAGTGCGGGCGTCAGAGTCTACAACTACAACGGTTTTCGCGTTGCGTGTTCTACACTCTAGACTCAGTAGCCCTTTATACTTTTACTCTTTTGCCCTTTACCCTTTTTTCTTTTTCCTTTATTCTTGCTTGCGGAGCAAGCTGAATTTTTTGGAACATTTTTTGAACAAATGGACGAATTACCGATTATTCTTGTTGTCTCAACAGCAAACAAATCATCTGTTGACCAACATTACAGCAATCTTCAGATAAATAAACCTCAGATAAATAGACCACAGTGATTGAACCTTCAATCGGAGCGGCGGGATTCGAACCCACGACCTCCACTACCCCAAAGTGGCGCGCTACCAAGCTGCGCTACGCCCCGTAGTCAACTTTCCAAGTATAACATCAAAAACCACAATTATCAAGGTCTAGATTTAAAAAACTTTGAGCATCTGGGAGGCTTTCAACAAACCAGCAACAGCGGAATCATCCCATTTACCTTCTGCACAACGCCCTGTTTTCAGGATAAAACGCAGACTATAAGCATGAGGATAACCTTCCACTTCCATCCATAATAAATCGCTTTCAGCTTCACAGGTAATCTTTTCCTCATCCATTAATTCAGTTGCCATTTGCCTCATGGTGTCTGCGAGTTGCGCCAGTAGCCGACAAAAATCATTCAACTCAGGTTCAGTTAACTCGATAGCCCAATCATCTGTACCCACTAAACCTTTGAACTCTGGCGCTGCTGGGTTCCAGCCGATACGCCAACCAAGTCCACTTTTGAGAACACGTTCCATAAAAAAGTTTTGAGTTGAACTGTTCGTTCTAAGAAATTTTTCTTAAAACATAGCAGAACTGTTACCCACTGGTGCGGAAATTGCACAACAAGAACATCAACGCGCTGAACTTTCAAGAAACACAGGGGTGTAGGGGAGCCACTGCCGTGCGCGGGTTAAGCGCGTTGAGGAGCCACTGCGTTGCGGGGGTTCCCCCCGTTGTAGCAAGTGGCGTGCATGTGGCGTGAGCCAGTACTTGATGAGGGTCTCCC
>NZ_CAWPKW010000134.1:0-9785 GCF_963888615.1 Brasilonema octagenarum UFV-OR1
GGATACCGCCACGCTCAAAGAAATTAAAACCCTGAGTGGGCATACAGACGCGGTTCGGGGCACGAGCTTCAGCCCGGATGGCAAAATCCTGGCAACTGCTAGTGGTGATAAGACGGTGAAACTGTGGGATACCGCCACGCTCAAAGAAATTAAAACCCTGAGTGGGCATACAGACGCGGTTGTTGGCACGAGCTTCAGCCCGGATGGCAAAATCCTGGCAACGGCAAGTTTTGACAAGACGGTGAGACTGTGGAGATTGGATTATGATAATTTACTTAGGGAAGGGTGCGTGTTCATGGGTGAGTATTTCAAAACTAATCCCGATGATGCTGATGCTGAAATTGGCAATATGTGCGATCACCTACCAAATCGGCAGGAAGCTGGCTTTTCGGCATTTTTTAGCATGGGGCAATGAGTGCGATACTCACAATATAAAAACAAAAATATCCTGTGCGTTAGGCGTTAGCCGTAACCCAATAGCAATATTGGGGGAGGACGGCAGTTTTGCGGGAAGAAAATCTACACCGCAAACCGCCTCGAAAATCCACACCCCAATTTGCCTCCCCTACGCTTAAAATTTCTTGAGGTACATAGCTTTATTTAAGCTTACCTACTTACTAGTTAAATTTATCCTAATTCCAAACCAGTAATAGCAAAAACATTGTGCAAATTAATATTAGGTTGCTCTCCTTTGTACATTCGTACACATTCATATGTATTCTTCATTTGATAATTTTCCAATAAGAGAATAGCGGCTTTATTGATATTAGGAACGTTTACATAAATAGTACTTCCTTCACTATAAGTAGCTAAAGCTAATAATAACTTTTCTGCTATATCTTCATTTTCCGCAAATAAAGGGGCAATTTTAAAGCTATCTATAGCTTTTCTAATCACTCCATAACCTACCAAATCAGCATCGTTGATAATAGCGTAACCTTGCCCATGAGGTTGATTAATCCATGTTGAAAGAAAATCAGGACGATAACTAGGAAAATATCGTCGATCATAATGACAAAGTTGATCAAAATCAATAGTTTTTAAATCTCTTACATCTGACGAGATTTTTCCGGTAATTATCCCTTGATAACCAAGATGAGAATAAACCGGTTTAAAACCAAATTTTTGATACTTATTAACTTGTTGTAATATGGCATCTAAACCAGCAGGTTGATTAGAAATTAACTTCAATGCTTCTTGCCATGTTTTTAAACCAAATCCCTTTTTTCGTTCTTCGGGTTTAACAATATAAAAACCAATAAAATTAAATTCAGCACTATATCGTAAGACAGAAATACAACTATTAGGTTTACCGTTTAATTCTCCAATTAAAAACCCACCAGGATCGGCAATATAAAAATTATCAACATCATCAATACCCGGATTCCACCCCTCAGAAGCTACCCAACTTAAGGCAATTTTTAGATCATCTTTGGTCATGGGACGAACTCGAAAATTATCTTCTGTAATAGTCATTTTTGCTGTTGAAAATTATATTCTTCTGGTTTTAAAATTATCGTCGCATCTCGAATTATGGAGTGAATTCCATCTGCCACCACTAGCAATACGGTTCAGTTAAGGAATTTATTTGTTGAGCTAGGTAAGGGGAGTAGAGTTGCTGGGGGGAGAAAATAACTGATTTTTCTTCCCCTGCCTAAAGGTACTTATCCGAACTGTATTGGATGGTAGGCAATAGGTAGGGATGTGAGTACAACCTACCTTCATTATAACCAAATAAATCAAGCTTAAATTTCATCCGGTTAATAGCACGAGCTTCAGCCCGCATGGCAAAATGCTGGCTTCTGCTACCTCGCGCTTGCGCCCTTACAAACGATGTGGTTCATTTAGGTGAAAACTGCTTTAATATATCAACAGAGGCTTTATAAGCCTGAACTGGTTGAAAGTCATCTTGTCAATGGACAGCCACTAAAACGGTGTCATATTTAGAATACGTTATGGAAATAAGGTTGTTTCGTACACAAGACACTGAGCAAATAGCACAGCTATTCCACGAAACAGTGCGTGAAGTCAACATCCGCGATTACTCAAACAATCAAGTTAAAGCTTGGGCACCAGATGATATTGACTTTAGAAATTGGTCAGAAGTTTGTTTAAAAATATTTACCTATGTTGCAGATGAAGAGGGAATAATTGTTGGTTTTGGGGAGCTAGAACCCAATGGTCATATTAATTGCTTTTACTGCCATAAAAACTATCAGCGTCGCGGAGTAGGGAGTCAAATCTATCAGGCAATTGAGGCAAAAGCATTGGAATTAGGGTTGGATCGGCTGTTTACTGAAGCGAGTATTACTGCAAAGCCATTTTTCCAGCATATGGGATTCTCAGTTGTCAAAGAACAACAAGTGACTCGTCGGGGGGAAACTTTCACTAATTATGTAATGGAGAAGTTTTTAACAAGTTCAGACATTGCGTAATAGTAGCACAATAGATTGGCTCATTTATGATTTTCAAGTCAATCTTAATTGTGCCACCTTTAAGGTGCGTTTCCTCTGGAAGCCTCGCTTCGCAAGTCTTGCGCGTCTACGTTATTTGATTCCTATTTTGTGCGATCTATCCAAACAGATTAATGAATTTCAGCAACGTCCTATGTTTTAGAACGCACCATCAAACAATCATATTCAGTAACATAACCTTCGGGATTACGAAAGGCAGCAAATAAATCAGCAACCTCAAAACCCAGGGATTCATAATACCTTAAGGCATCCAAATATGAAGGTATGTTAATGTAATTAGCCCGTACAGATATTTCAGATTGCAAACACAGAATTTTATCTATGCACTTACTTGCACCCTTAACAACTTCAATGTCATATCCTTGAGTATCCATTTTTAGAAAGATACGCGGCTCAGGTACTAAAGTGAGAATATCATCCAAAAGAGAGTCTAGAGCCTTGATCTTGACTTCGCAGGAATTAACAGTTTTTGGCATACTAGCATTAGGCACTAGAAATGAACTCAGTTCTGAATAGGTGTTCAAATTAAAGGTAGCCAAAGCATCCTCACTTCCAAGTCCCAAATCATATCCTCTCCAAAGGGTATCGTTTTTAAAGTTCTTTTGAAGAGTGGGAAATATTTCTGGATGTGGCTCAAAACTAAGAATTTGTCCTTTATAGCCTAGTTTCCTGATGTTTTCTGCAAAGTAACCGATATTAGCTCCCACATCAAGAACACAATTAATTCTTAATTTCTTCAAAAGAGCCGCTAAGTAAATTTGGTAAGAAAATCGACCTATTTTTTCTTCTACAGATTTGGGTATTTTATAGCCTGCCGAAATCAAAGAATAAGCTATGTCTCTCAACATTGTGCGACTTCCTTTAGCAACCTGGGTAAATTTGTCAACAGTCAACAATAGACAGTGATCAAACCTCTGCTAAATGCAAAAATAATAGATATTGACCTTTCCTTTGATGCGTGCAACGCAAATCAAAAGGTAATAGAAACAGAGGTTTTGAGGGATTGCTTCAATATACACAGAGTTATATTATCTTGTGCAATTGTTAGCGTCGAAATTCTAGCAATTACAAATACAGAAATGTTGAAGATAAATACAAAACTTTACAAGAATGGCTCCCTTATAACGATTTGCATTTGAGTGCAATACATCTAAAGAGTTAAAAACCGCACCCTCGACGCAGATAAACGCAGATATGTATTTCATTTTGTCATAAATTTATCAATCAATCCAGTTCACCTCACATCAAATTTTGATTCTTCGTTTTCACTCGTTGATATAATTCCTCCATTGCTTCAATAAAAGAATTATCCTTTTGCCAAAAAGCGGGGAAATCACCCTGTTTCTTAATCAAAATTGCAGAGACAGCGCTGGGAGTTGCAACTTCTATTGTTTGAGGTAATCGCTTTGTTCCTAACCAAAATTCTCTCGCACTTGGTTTTTGGTCAATCTGCTGTTTAGAAAGCTTTGTATACAAAGAAGTCGAGGCTTCTATCTTAACTTCTTTAGTATTGAGTTCCTCAGAAAGTGCTTTACCTAAAGGTGACTCAGCAAGTTTTGCCTGAAGTTCTGCTTTTGATAATCCCCGCAGTTCAAACAGCAAAAATGGATTCTGATCTAATTGGGAAGCAACGAGATAGTAAACTCCGGCAATATGCTTGCAGGGATTCGCATAATCTGGACAAGAACATGAAGTTTTGAAGTCCTTTCTACTGTGAGGTAATAGATATACTCCTAATTCTGAAAAAGAGTCTTCTATATTTTCTGGGACTTCGTTAAGCAGCAGTCGAGAAACGACACTTGCTTTAGATGAAAGTTGCTGGAGAATTTCATTCCAACGTGTTTTGGCAATGGGAGTAATTTCAATCGAAATATTGTATGTTGGTTCTTTGTAAACACCAAAGTATGGATTAACTGACCCTTTGACTATAGCCGTGATATAATTTTGCTCTATTTCAAAGCTCAACACTTTACCCCCACGGGCATAGGAACGTCCGCGTTGTAGTCTGGCGTCATCGGTAAAAGCTTCTAATGCGTTGATGAAGCGATCGCCCCACCAAGTTCGGCTAAATTTATTCATAAATCACTCCAAGATTGCGCTTCTATTGAGTGCAATGAGTTCTTTAAATGCATCATTGTCCAATTCTGTCAACCACGATTCATCACTACCAACAACAGCAGCAGAAACTTTTTTCTTATCTTCAATCATTTGGTCAATTCTCTCTTCTAAAGTACCAATGGCAACAAATTTATGGACAAAAACATTCTTCTTTTGACCAATACGAAAAGCGCGGTCAGTTGCTTGGTTCTCAACCGCTGGGTTCCACCAACGATCAAAATGAAAAACATGGTTAGCTTTCGTAAGAGTAATACCAACGCCACCAGCTTTGAGAGATAATATAAAAATAGATGATTCTGTTTCTGGCTCTTGAAATTCTGCAATCATGTTCTCTCGTCTTTGGCGGCTAGTACCTCCGTGTAAATAGTATGTATTGCAGTGCAAAGTCTGTTTGAGATATTTTTCTACATTTTCGCAAATTTCAGTAAATTGACTAAAAATGAGGAGGCTTTCTCCTTCTGATAAAGCTTCTTCCACCATCTCGGCTAAACGACTCAATTTATGAGAACGTTCCGGTAGAAACTCACTTCCATCTTGTAAAAATTGTGCTGGATGGTTGCAAATCTGCTTTAATTTCATCAATGTAGAGAGAATTAATCCTTTGCGTTGAATCCCATCTGCTGTTTTCAGTTTTTCCTCTACATCTTTCACAACCACTTCGTAGAGTGAGGCTTGTTCCTTTGTCAAATTCGTGTAGAGTTTTTGTTCTACTTTATCTGGTAGATCATTGATGATAGATTGATCCGTCTTGACACGCCGTAGAATCAATGGTTCAACTAACTTCTTCAGGGTAGTTGATTTTATTTTGTCATTCTCCTTTTGAATGGGAATCTCAAAAGACTTACGAAACTGTGCCTCTTTCCCCAAGTAACCAGGATTGAGAAAGTTAAAAATTGACCACAAATCGAGCAAGCGATTTTCTACAGGAGTTCCTGTTAATGCCAATCGGTGTTTGGCTGATAATTTTAAAACTGCCTTAGTCTGTGCAGTTTTGGGGTTTTTAATATTTTGCGCTTCATCCACTACTACCCGCTGCCACTTCATGCTACTTAGTAGCTTTTCATCTTTGCGAGCCAGAGTAAAGGAGGTAATCACAACATCATGCTGTAAACTCGCTGCTTTAAAATCTGCTTCCTGCTGAATACGGTTACTACCGTGATGCACCATTGTTTTAAGATGAGGTGCAAACTTAGCAATTTCTTTCTGCCAGTTTCCCACAACTGAAGTCGGGGCAATTAATAGTGTAGGCAGTAGCGGGGATGAGAAGCCAGCGTCGTGTTGAGGCGATTGGCGTGAGGATGAGGAAGGAATTTCTCCCCCCACTTCCCCTACTCCCCCTACTCCCCCTACTCCCTCTACTTCCCCATCTCTCTCCTGCACGAGTCTAGCAATAACCTGCACCGACTTGCCCAAGCCCATATCGTCTGCCAGACAGCCATTCAATCCTAATCTTTCCAAGTATTGCAACCATGAGACGCCACGCTTTTGGTACTCGCGGAGATTTCCTTGCAATTGTGACAGTTCAGAAATGGGTTCCAACCGACTTTTGTCTTGCAACTTTGCCATTGTCTCAGACAAAAATTGGTCATATTCAAATTCCCACTCTTCACCCACTTCAGCATTACGTTGCAGGAACTCTAGCATCGTCATTTCTGATTTTTCATCAGCGTGTGACTGCCAAAATTCTAGGAACTGCTGCATTTTATCTCGGTCTAGTTCCATCCACTGACCGCGAAAATGTACCAGTGGAGCCTTAGAATTAATAAGTTGTTGCCATTCTTGCGGAGTAACGGCTTTGTCACCAATTGCCAATTCGTATTGATACTCCACTAACGAGTCAAGGCTGAAATAGCTTTTTGTCTTGCTTTTGGTTGCGGATAGTTTGCTTGCAGATGCTTTGAGGCGAATTTTTGCCCGACGGCGACCTGCAGGAGTATACCAAGCCGGTACAATAATCTTGAACCCAGCATCTTCCAGCACCCAAGCACTTTCTTTCAGGAAGTCAAAAGCCTGTTCTAGGGTGAGTTGCAATCCAGTGGGGTGTTGTGTTTCCAATCCCTCCCATAGCTGAGGATACATCCGCGCTGCGTAGCCGAGATTCAGTAGCAAATCTGTTTCAAAACCCTTACCAAATTGCTTGTGTACCCCTATTTTGGTTTTTTGACTCATTGTCCAGTAGTCAGCCAGCGCTAGTTTCAAAGAGGGATCTTGTTTGCTAGCTATAAGGAATTGAATCTGCCAGTTGTCTATTGCGTCTGAAGCAGGAGAATGCAACTGAAAGCAGAGATGAAACGCAGAGTCGCTTTGGGTACGGGTAATTTGAGTTTTCCATGTCAACCATTGCTGATATTGTTCTAAAGCAGCATCTGTTGTCTGTGGGTTGTGACTGTTTGGACGTAAGCAATGGTGAATCAGGGAATCAGCAATTTGTTTGTCAAAAGCAGCTGTTGAGGGTGTGTGGGTGACTATATCATTAACAAGAGACTCACTGAAGTGACGTAAAAGATTTTCTTTATCAAAGAATTCTATTGGATCACTTGCTGTTACCGAACCGGCCACACAAATCAGTGGCATATATTCAACGTATTTTTTCAGGTTTGATTCGTATTGTTCAGAAATAATTTCCCAATTTGTGTAGATTTCAAATGGTTGCGTTTGCGGAGTTTTTGTCTTGCCTTTTTTACTAGTCTTAGTAACGGTCGTTTCTAACTCACGGTATTTAAGTGCTGGAATATACTGGTCTTTAAGAATAAACTGCTTAAATGCTTGAGTATAGTGATACCAAAATAGGAGATCTGAACCAAGTTGAATTTCGCCCGAACTGTATAATGCTAAAAAGTGGATTTCGTTGAGGAGTTTGATAACATTGATAGCTTTTGAGACTCGATAAGAACCAGTTTTAACTGACACTACAGCCTCATAACAGTCTACCTGCCAGTATTGAAACCCTTCGTATTCTTCAGGAAGGTCTATTTCTAGATACTTGATTAATTCTGGTGAGGGAATGGGCTGATTATTCGTTGTTGGTAGAGCAAAATATTTAGCAGATATACGTTCGTTTAAGGTAGCTGCTGGTTCTTTGATTCCTAATTCTTGAGCTAAAAAGGTCACCAATTCATCCTGTGCTAGATGTCCAGGGTGAATTTGTTGATTTTTATGACCACGTTTTTTGATTTCAGGGGTTTCTACCCACAGATAAAAAGACCCAGGTTGTATAAAATCAGCCGCTGCGTTGGGTATCCACGTACCATGAATAACTTTCATGAGTCCACGCTTTTGGTTATTCTAGAATTTTTAGAGGGTCTAGATTACTTTACCAAAAGTAGGTATGAAGTCTTACAGAATTATCCAAAAAATTCAGATTTTGTTTGCAAAGCCCCTATACCTAGACATCACGGGCTTTTAAAAAATTATAGATTGCAAGAGTAATAGCTAAAACTAACGCGATATGAATCAGATTTCCAGCAATGTGAAGTACTAGACCCAATACCCAAAAAGCAAACAGTAGAACGACAAGACCCCAAAGTATGCCTAACATAATTTTCGATTCCGATTTGTAGAGGATTTCTACCAGAGTAATTCCAATTGACTGACAAAAAATAATTTCTATACAAATTTTTAAACACACTCATCGATTCGGGTATGCTTGCTTTCGCCTGACAGCTTGAGCCGCTCTAGACGTGCGCTTTGCGCATACGCCAGTCGCCAGGGCGTGGAAAAACGCCTTATGCGCACTGAAAGGCTTGATTTGGACGTATTCCTAATTTGGTGTTTGCGTCAAGAGATTTTTGTTATACCCATATTGATGTAATCTAGATTCAGTGGATAGACGCTTCTCCTGTCGGAGACGCTACGCGAACGTCTTGTCGCAAACATCGCTCTACCTCTGACTCGGTAATTCCACAACAGATTTCTCTCTCGTAGATGATACGTCAGATAGTGCTTGCATCTGACTCAGTTCAACTTGCAATTTTTGACACAAGGAGATTTGTCATGACTAGCGATTTACAATTCCGACCCACCGATCCACAATTCCTGCTCAATCCTTATCCCTGGTTAGCTAAAATGCGTCAGGAAGCGCCGGTTTTCTATGACAAAGAGCAGCAAGCTTGGATGATGTTTCGCTATGACGATGTGGAACGAGTATCAAGCCAATGGAAAACCTTTTCATCTAAATCCCCGAAACCCCTTGGTCGAGAAGATTTTACTCAGGATTTAATCCACACCGATCCGCCTAAACATCAGTCACTACGCACTCTCGTACAAAAGGTGTTTACTCCCAATCGAGTCGAAGCACTAGCACCTCGGATTACCGAACTGACTCACGAGTTGCTGGATCAAATGAAGCAACACAAACAGGTCGATTTAATCCAAGCTTTCTCCTCACCTCTGCCGATCATCGTGATTGGAGAAATTCTCGGTGTACCCCTTGAAGACCGAGAAAACTTCAAGCACTGGTCTGACGGGGTATTAGCTAGCGATCCAACAGCAATAAAAAATATGGCTGACTATTTCCGCCAATTACTCAAGGAGCGGCGATCGCATCCCGGCAAAGACCTAATCAGCGATTTAATTGCGGCTTATGAAGAGGGAGAAAAGTTAACTGGACAGGAAGTGGTTGATTTTTGCATCCTACTGTTGACCGCCGGGAATGAGACTACAACTAACTTGATTACCAATACGATTTGGTGTCTGCATGAGCATCCCGATGAAAACCAACGCCTACTCCACGACTTGTCTCTATTACCGAGTGCAATTGAGGAAGTACTGCGTTATTATTCCCCGATTACTTTTTTAAATCGATTCACCCAAGTAGAAACCCAAATTGGAGATCAAACAATTCCTCCTGGGCAACTTGTGCACCCATGGCTAACATCTGCCAATCGAGATGAACTTCACTTTGAGAATGCTGATCGCTTCATCATTGATCGAGAACCGAATAAACATTTTGCCTTTGGGAATGGCATTCATTTCTGTTTGGGCGCACCTTTAACTCGACTAGAAGCCAAGATTGGGCTTAAAGCTTTACTCTCAGAATTTCCTAACCTCCGCGTTGACTCAAAAGAGCCTCTTAAACCAATTCCCAACATCAGAGTACATGGACTAGAAAGCTTGAGTGTTTTGTTATAGAAAACAAATCATATCATGTCCGGCTAATTAGTTGTGATTACAAAATCTGTGCAAAAACCGGGA
>NZ_CAWPKW010000135.1:0-562 GCF_963888615.1 Brasilonema octagenarum UFV-OR1
CTATAAAACTTTTCCCAACTCTCCAGGTGACATCACTGGAATTTCCGCACTCACAAATCCAGATGCATCACGAGTTACAATTGCATCTACTGCATGTGCTATTCCACAAGCACACTGCACTGCATCCTCAAAATCTTGAAAATTCAACGTGATTGCTTGTTCCAAAACATCTCGATCAACAGCGCAAATATGTAAATCTGTCAGAATTTGTGCAATTGCATCTTGAGCTACTATCGCACCTGCTGCTTTTCGGACAATGTAATAGATGTTGGTAATCGTTGTTGCTGCGATAAACCCTTTGACTTCACCAGCATCAATTTTCTCAAACAGTCTTGCTGCATCCTCCACAAAAGGCTCTCGCTCTTGTAAGAAATCAAGAACAACGTTCGTATCAATCAAAACTCGCATTACTGATACTTCTGAGTCAGATAGGTGACATAATCTGCTGTCATCTCTTCATCACTTGATATCTCTAAGCCTTTAGCAATACCTCGCAACCGGGACAAGTTACCTTTGTTCAGCGCTGGGCGAGTTTCTTGTTGTAGGGACTCCAGCAAAGTTT
>NZ_CAWPKW010000136.1:0-562 GCF_963888615.1 Brasilonema octagenarum UFV-OR1
CCCGGGCGCTGCTGCCGGCGGCGGACGAAGCCGACGATCAGCCGACGCTGGATCTGCTGACGCAGCGGCTCGATATCCACGAGAAGACCGCCTGGATGCTGCGCAGCCTGCTCGAGGACTGATCGACAACCTGCGGACGAGCGATCGGGCCTGGACGGGCACGCGGGGCGGGTAGGCGATGCTGGCCTTCTGCATTCGCAGGGTTGCCCAGGCCGCCGTGGTGATGCTCGTTGTCGGGCTCATCGCCTTCGCGCTGTTCCGGTTCGTGGGCGACCCGGTGGTGTTCATGCTGGGCCAGGACGCCACTCCCCAAGATCGGGCGCGCATGAGCGCCGAGTTGGGCCTCGACCAGCCGTTCCACCTGCAGTACGCCCGATTCGTCGGGCGTGCGCTGCAGGGCGAGTTCGGGTTGTCGCTGCGGCAGCTGCGACCGGTGTCGACGCTGTTCCGCGAACGGCTGCCGGCCACCCTCGAACTGGCGATCGCGGCGGCGCTGTTCGCCCTGGCGGTCGGGATCCCCATGGGCGTCTACGCCGCGCTGCGGCGTCGATCGTGGCTCACC
>NZ_CAWPKW010000137.1:0-556 GCF_963888615.1 Brasilonema octagenarum UFV-OR1
ATCTTGTACTATGACTGTGGTACATCCAATTCTTTCTGCCTCTTGTGCTTCAAGCTCCATCATCTGGATATAAGACTTGCGATTAACACCGCCAATAACTAAACCGTAAACAAAGCTGATTAGAGGTTGAAGAAGCCCAATAATGCTTAATCTACGACCACGACGTTTTGTTTGTTCTAAGCATTTTTGCTCTCCTCGTTGGTAATAGGTGTAACTTGGCTCGCTCCACATACAGAAACCTGACTCATCCAGATATTTCAAGTCTATTTCTCCTGTAGCAGCAGATAGTTCCAACATATCTAAGTCTGGTTGCTTGATTTGTCTGGTTTTTCGGTCTTGTTTCCCCTTGTGGCTTTTTCTTGTACGTTTCCAAATGACCCCCTTTTTTTAAGTACCCGTCTTAATCTATCGGGACTCAGTTTAATTTGGCGATCAGCTTTGCTGGCTCCCTGCTGGAGCATCGCAAAGAAGTTTTTGAGTTAGTTGAAGACTGTTGTATGTACGTGGTTCCTTTTTCAGGCATTCTTCCAAAAAAACGATATCTTCTTCGGTATAC